>JAJZVD010000015.1 GCA_021845805.1 Pseudomonadota bacterium
CCGATCTGCAGCGAAAGCCGGGCGAGCGCGGTCCAGCCGAAGGCCGCGCGCGCATCGGTCCAGCCTTGCGCGCGGGCCTCGGCCACCGCGACGCGGGCGGCGGCGCGCCGACTGGCAAGGCTGCCGCGCGGGCCCAGTGCGCGGGCGATGGCCGCGCGCCATTCGGGCGTATCCGGCGGCAGGGGCGGGGTGCCGGGCCGCTCGCCCGCTGGGTTCAGCCGGCGCAGGATCGCGGGAAGACGTGCCGCGACCGCGTCGCGCGTCATCCCGTTCTGCAGCGCGGGATCGGTGTAGACCCGCAGCATCAGCATGTCGAACCCGGTCAGCACGCCCCGGATGTTGTCATCGTTGAAGACCGAATCCGGCAGCCGGTAGAGATCGTTCACCGGGCCCACCGCCTGGGCCAGTTCCTCGTTCAGGCAGTCGCGGATCTCTTGCGGGGCGGCGTCGCCGGGCAGGAACACCCCCATCCGGCCGCGCCGGGTCAGGCGGGTCCAGTCGGTGGCGGGGGCTGCGGCACGCTGGCGATATTCGGCCCAGCCAGCGACATTCGGCGCCACGAAACAGGCCGCGCCGGGGGTCTGGGCGCGCAGCGTCGCCTGGGGAAGATAGACCACCGTCAGGTTCGCAGGCGCCCCCGGCGCGGCCAGCGCCACGTCAAGCCGCGCCTCGTGCCGAAGGCGGGCCAGCAGCAGGGCCAGATCGTGATCGGCCACAGGCGGCCGCGCGCCGGTGACCGCGATGCGGATCGGGGCGTCGAACCGGGTCAGCACGGGCAGTGTCTGGCCGCCTTCCAGCCGGAACGCAAGGTCAAGGAAATCGCGCGCCATGTCGGCATTGGCGCGGCGCGGGGCCTCGGGGTCCACCGGGCCGAAGCGGTGCATCGGCGGCAGCGGCGCACGGGCGAGATCGGGGGGCAGCGCGGGGCCGGGGGGAGGGGGCGCGGCGCAGGCGGCCGGCAGAAGGGCAGCCGGCAGAAGGGCGGCCAGCAGAAGGGACGACAGCCGCGCCCCGCGTCCCGCCATCAGAAGCGGTTGTACTTGACGAACGGCGTCAGCACCCCGATCCGGTCGTAAAGCTGGCGCGCGGTGGTGTTGAAGGTCTGGGTCAGCCAGTAGACCATCGGCGCCCCGGCGGCGTCGGCGGCGGCATAGACCGCCTCGATCAGCGCCCGCCCCACGCCCTGGCCGCGCACCTCGGGGTCGGCGTACAGATCCTGCAGGTAGCAGACGTTTTCCACCCGCCAGCCGTGCCGGTGAAAGAGGAAGTGCACCAGCCCGACGGGCTTGCCATCCAGTTCCGCGATCAGCCCGTGAAACTCGTGGTCATCGCCCGAGAGCATCCGGGCAAAGCTTGTGCGGTAGACCTCTTCACTGACGCTGCTTTCGTAGAAGGTCAGGTATCCGGTCCAGAGGCGCCGCCATTCCGGCTCGTCGGCGGCGGTCAGCGGGCGGACGATCAGGGCGGGAAGGTCGTCGGTCAAGGCAGGCTCCGCAGGGGTGGGCCGGGCCGGAACGGCCGGGGCGAGGGGGACTCTACGTCCGGATGCGGCGAAGCGGAAGGGCGGGGCGCGACATCGCCCTACCGCTGGCCGCGGGCCATGAAGGCAAGCCGTTCGAACAGGTGCACATCCTGTTCGTTCTTCAGCAGCGCGCCATGCAGGCGGGGCAGCAGGGTCTTGGGGTCGCGCGTCAGGTCCTCGGGGCTCAGGTCTTCGGCCAGAAGCAGCTTCAGCCAGTCCAGCACCTCCGAGGTCGAGGGCTTCTTCTTCAACCCCGGGGTCTCGCGGATCTCGAAGAACCGGGTCAGCGCGGCGGTCAGCAGCGCCTCCTTGATGCCAGGATGGTGGACGGCGACGATGCGGCGCAGCGTCTCGGCATCGGGAAAGCGGATGTAGTGGAAGAAACACCGGCGCAGGAAGGCGTCGGGCAACTCCTTCTCGTTGTTCGAGGTGATGATGACGATGGGCCTGTGCTGCGCCCGCACGGTTTCCCCGGTCTCGTAGACGAAGAACTCCATCCGGTCGAGTTCCTGCAGCAAGTCGTTGGGAAACTCGATGTCGGCCTTGTCGATCTCGTCGATCAGCAGCACCACCCGGCCCGGCGCGGCGAAGGCCTGCCAAAGCTTGCCCTGCCGGATGTAGTTCTTCACGTCATGCACCCGCGCGTCGCCAAGCTGGCTGTCACGCAGGCGGCTGACGGCATCATATTCGTAAAGTCCCTGCTGGGCGCGGGTGGTGGATTTCACATGCCATTCGATCAGCGGCAGCCCGAGGCCTGCCGCCACCTGCCGGGCCAGTTCCGTCTTGCCGGTGCCGGGCTCGCCCTTCACCAGCAGCGGGCGTTCCAGCGTGACGGCCGCGTTGACGGCAAGGGTCAGGTCGTCGGTCGCCACATAGGCGTCGGTCGAGGTGAATTTCATAGCGGATGTCGGGGGTTCTTTGCGTTGCCTGAGGCGACATTAGCACAGGGCGAAATCGCCGCAACCGGCCCCTTTCCCTCGTGACAAGCCCCCGGCCTTGGGATATGGCAGCGCCCAAGAGGTGCCGGATGTCAGTCGCGCGTGTCCCCGATGGCTCTGGCCTGCAGGAGGGAGCAGATATGAAAGCCGAGGTCTTTCTGCCCGAGGACTATCGCCCGGCTGAAGACGAACCGTTCATGAACGATCGTCAGCTGGAATACTTCCGCCGCAAGCTGATCGCGTGGAAGAACGACCTGATGAATGGCAGCCGCGAGACGATCGAGGGCTTGCAGGACAGCGCGCGCAATGTGCCCGACCTGGCCGACCGGGCCAGCGAGGAAACCGACCGGGCGCTGGAACTGCGCACCCGCGACCGCCAGCGCAAGCTGGTGTCGAAGATCGACGCCGCGCTCCGCCGCATCGAGAACGGCGAATACGGCTATTGCGAGATGACGGGCGAGCCGATCAGCCTGAAGCGGCTGGACGCGCGCCCGATCGCGACGATGACGCTGGAAGCGCAGGAAAAGCACGAACGGCGCGAGCGCGTGCATCGCGACGATTGACCGGTGCCGCGGCCTGTCGGGGCCGTGGTGTGCAGTGGCACGGCGCCGGAACCCGCAGGGGGTCCGGCGTTTGCATATGGGGCGGGCAATGTTGATCGGGCAGCGGATCACCGTCTTGGGGGCGGGGATCGCGGGACTGACGGTAGCGATCGCACTGGCACGGCGGGGCGCGCAGGTGACGGTGCTCGAGCAGGCCGAGGCGATCCGCGAAGTGGGGGCGGGGCTGCAGATCAGCCCGAACGGCGCCACCGTGCTGAAGGCGCTGGGCCTTGGCGAGGAACTGACCCGCATCGGCACGCGCGCCGCGGGGGTGCTGCTGTATGACGGGCTGGGCGGCGGGCCCGTGCTGGGGATGGACCTGATCCGCCAGCGCCCCGACCAGCCCTATGTCTTCATCCACCGCGCCGACCTGATCGAGATGCTGGCCTCCGCCGCGCGGGCCTCGGGCGTGCAGGTGCGGCTTTTGCAGCAGGTGACCCAGGTGACGCTGGGCGATCATCCGCCGCGGCTGACCACGGCGCAGGGCGCGCTGAGCGAGGTGCCGCTGCTGGTCGGGGCCGATGGCCTGCATTCGCCGGTGCGCGCGGCTCTGAACGGGCGGGTGGCTCCGTTCTTCACCCGGCAGGTTGCCTGGCGCGCCCTGATCCCCTGCCGTCCGGACGAACCGCGGGTGGCCGAGGTGTTCATGGGCCCGGGGCGTCACCTTGTCAGCTATCCGCTGCGCCACGGCCAGTTGCGCAACATCGTGGCGGTGGAAGAACGCCACCGCTGGGCCGACGAAAGCTGGTCTGCCACCGACGATCCGCTGGCGCTGCGGCTGGCCTTCCAGGCGTTCTGCCCGCGGGTGCGGGGCTGGCTGGAGCAGGTGCAGGCGGTGAACCTGTGGGGGCTCTTCCGGCATCCGGTGGCGGCGCGCTGGCATGGCAACGGCGCGGTCATCCTGGGCGATGCGGCGCATCCCACGCTGCCGTTCCTGGCGCAGGGTGCCAACATGGCGCTGGAGGATGCCTGGGTGCTGGCCGCCCAGCTTGCCGCGCATGACAGCGCCGAGGCCGCCTTTGCCGCCTATCAGCGGGCGCGCGAGACACGGGTGGCGCGGATCGTCGAGGCCGCGACGGCGAATGCGCGCAACTACCACCTGCGCGGCGCAATCCGGCCGCTGGCCCACATGGCGCTGCGGGTCGCCGGAACGCTTGTGCCGGATTTCGCGCTGAAGCGCTTTGACTGGATCTACGACCACGACGTGACGCTGCCGGGCTGACCCTCAGGGCAGCATCGGAAGTTCGGTCGTTTCCTTGATCTCTTCCATCACGAAACTGGCCGAGACATCGGCCAGATCCACCCGCGCCACAAGGTCCTGGTACAGCCGGTCATAGCCCTTCACATCGGCCACCCGCGCCCGGATCAGGTAATCCAGATCGCCGGTCATCCGGTAGGCGCCCAGGATCTGCGGCATATCACGGGTGGCGCGCGCGAACTGGTCCAGCCAGTCGGGCGCGTGGCGGTCGGTGCGGATCAGCATGAAGACCGTCAGCCCCAGCCCGACCGTCTCGGGGTCAAGAAGGGCCACGCGGGCGCGGATCACGCCCGCCGCCTCAAGCATCTTCACCCGGCGCCAGACCGCGTTGCGCGACAACCCCACCTGCGCCCCCAGATCCTCCAGCGGCAGATCGGCCTGCCGTTGCAGGATGGCGAGGATCTTGCGGTCTATGGTGTCAAACGTCTTCATATTTTCGACAATAGCGGGAAAAATTCCACCAATCTAGTGGAAAGACCGCAAAAATTGAGCGCCAATCCCATGCCGGATGCGATAGGATGCCCGGACACGCGAACCAAGAGGCTCCCATGATCCGGCGGCTATTCCTGAACCATCCGCAATCCGTCAACGAAACCTATCTGGAGCACGCGGCCTTCGCCTCGCGCTTCTCGCTGGCGCTTTTCGGCGCGGCCTTTGCGGCCCTGGTCCATGCGGTGCTGCCCTTCGCCTTCGAGCGGACGGCCAGCCGCACCGTGGCGCGCCTTTATGCGCGCACCCACAACCGGGGCCAGTGAATGTGCCGCTGGGCCGCCTATTCCGGCGCGCCGATCTTTCTCGAAGAGATCGTCAGCCGCCCCGGCCATTCGCTGATCCACCAGAGCCATGACGCGATCGAAAGCAAGACGGCGATCAACGCCGACGGCTTCGGCATCGCCTGGTATGGCGAGCGGCCAGAGCCCGGGCTTTACCGCGACGTCTACCCCGCCTGGTCAGACCCCAACCTGCGCAGCCTGACGGCGCAGGTGCGTTCGGGGTTGTTCCTTGCGCATGTGCGCGCCTCGACCGGCACGGCCACAAGCCGGAACAACTGCCACCCCTTCGCCGTGGGCCGCTGGAGCTTCATGCACAACGGGCAGATCGGCGGCTACGACGGTTTCCGCCGCGATGCCGACATGCTGATTTCCGATGCGCTTTATCCTCATCGCAAGGGCGCGACCGACAGCGAGGCGCTGTTTCTCGTGGCGTTGGGCGAGGGCATCGACGGCGACCCCCAGGGCGCGCTGGAACGGGCCGTCGCGCGGTTCGAAACCCTCAGCCGCCAGAAGGGCAGCGCCCCCCATGTGCGGCTGACCGCGGCCCTGTCGGACGGACAGCGGCTTTATGCGGTGCGCTATGCCACCGATGACCAGGCCCCCACGCTCTACCATCGCTGGAGCGCGGCGCGGCAGGGCATGGCCGTGGTGTCCGAGCCGCTGGAAACCGGCGAATGCGGCTGGGAGCCGGTTCCGCCCGGTTCGTTCTGTGTGTTCGAGGGGCCGGAGGTGCGCGTGACACCGTTCCAGCCGAACCGGATCGCCGTGGCGGCCTGACGCCCCGCGGGGCCGCGGCTTAACCGGCGGCCCCGGATCTTTCTTCCGCCATCAGCCTGTCCCACAGCCGCCTTGCCAGGGCGGCGTCCACCGGCAGGCCGAAATCCCCGGCCAGCGCCGCGTGCAGGGCCGCGGCATCGGGCAGGATCGCGCTGTCCTCCTCCGCGCCGCCGTGGCGCGTCAGGCGACGGTCCGACAGCGCCAGCCGCCCGCCCGGCACGATCCGCGCCACCATGAGGCGGCGGGGAAACTGGGAAAAGGGCGCCGTCGCGCAGACATGGTTGGCGGCCAGGATGTCGGCGGGGCGCACCGGCGCGTGGTCGATGCCGTAAAGCGGGAACCAGCCGCCGCCGCGCCAGCGGTCCAGCACCGTCTCGCCGCTCCGGGCCTCGGCGCGCAGGCGGAAGCGCGCGCCAAGCGCATCGGTCTGTTCGCCCCCGCGCAGGTCCAGCGGGCTTGCGGGGCCGGGCCCGCCGAAGCCCGCATCTACCAGCCAGCGGCGGCGGCCAAGCGGCACCACGAAGGCCAGGTGGCTGCGCGGCCCGCCTTCCGCCGCGCCCATGCGCACCCGCGCCAGCACCGGCCGCGGGGCAAAGCCCGCCGCCGCCAGCGCCGCGCCCAGCAGGCCGTTCAGTTCGAAACAGTAGCCGCCCCAGCCGCCCTCGATGCTGCGCACCCAGACCGCGGCGGGGGCGAGGTCTGGCACCCCGCCCAGGAAGGGGACGATGTTTTCGAAGGGCATCGCCCGCATCTGCGCGCCCTGCACCCGCGCCAGCCCCGCCGCGCTGCGGGGCAGGGCGGCAAGCCCGATGCGTAGAAGATAGGCGGACAGGTCGATCTGCATGGTGCCAGCATCGCGCGGGGTCGGCGGGCGCGCAAGACCGCGCCGCGCGGATCGAAAAGCACAACGGGCTTGATCCGCATCAACGCGCGCCCGTGCCGCGGGGTTCAGCGTGAGGGACGTTGGATGAAATGGGGGGCATCATGACATCGTCACGCGTCGCCGGCCTTGCCGGTCTTCTGCTTCTTGTCGCCGCGCCACAGGTGGGCGCGGTGACCTATCAGCCGCTGAATGCGATGGGCGGGTTCGTCGGTGTGCGCGGCGGCGAATTCGACCTGAGCGTGGGCCAATACGCCGCCGTGCCGCAGACGCGCAACGGCAGCTTCACCACCTATGTGAACGGAGAGCTGGAACTCGGGCTGCGCGCCTCGCTGCGCTATGACGGCAGCGCCACGCCGGGCGTGGCCCAGCCGGTCACGAACTACGACGGCGGCCACACCTATACCTTCGACGGCACCGCCGGACATGCGCCGGTGGGGCAGGCGGTGTGGAACTTCGACTGGTGGATCAACACCGCCTATGCCGATCCCACGCTGCAACAGCCGCCGCCCTATTATTCGCCGGACGCGCTGTCGGATTACATCTTCCTTCTGACGGTGACCGATCCGGCCGGGCATGTCGCCAGCCGCGCGCCCTTCGCCTATGTCTTCGGCACGCTCTTCCCGGTGGGCGCGACCCAGCAGATATCGGGCAGTTCGGCCTATGGCAGTGAAAACCCCGGCAGCGCGGCTTATGCGCCGCCGGTCTGGGGTGATATCACCGGCCCTTACAGGGTCGCGCTCAGCGTCTTCACGCGCGACTGCGTGACGAATGTCTTTGGCATGACGACCTGCAGCCAGGGCCCCGAGGTTCACACGCTGCGGATCGCCGTGAACACCGTGCCGCTTCCTGCGGGCCTGCCCGCGCTGGGCGGCGGGCTGGGTCTGCTGGCAGCCCTGCGCCTGCGCCGCCGCGCGGTGTGAGGCGGTCGGACGGCCGGGGGTTACTCCCCCGACCGGGCCTGCCGCTTGCGCTCGTGCGGGTCAAGGTAGCGCTTGCGCATCCGCACGATCTTGGGCGTCACTTCCACCAGTTCGTCGTCGTCGATATAGGCGATGGCCTCTTCCAGGCTCATCCGCACCGGCGGCGTCAGGCGGACCGCCTCGTCCGTGCCCGAGGCGCGGATGTTGGTCAGCTTCTTGCCCTTCAGCGGGTTCACCTCGAGGTCGTTGTCGCGGCTGTGCTCGCCGATGATCATGCCTTCATAGATCGCTTCCTGCGGCCCGATGAACAGCCGCCCGCGTTCCTCGAGGTTCCACAGCGCATAGGCCACCGAGGTGCCCGCCTCCATCGAGACCAGAACGCCCACGCGGCGGCCCTGGATCGGGCCCTTGTGCGGGGCCCAGCTGTGGAAGATGCGGTTCAGCACGCCGGTGCCGCGCGTGTCGGTCAGGAATTCGCCGTGATAGCCGATCAGCCCGCGCGAGGGCACATGGGCCACGATGCGCGTCTTGCCGACGCCTGCGGGCTTCATCTCGGCCAGGTCGCCCTTGCGTTGGCCGGTCAGCTTGTCGATCACGGCGCCGGTGTATTCGTCGTCGCAGTCGACGATGACTTCCTCGATCGGTTCGTGGCGCACGCCGTCGATGTCGCGGAAGATCACGCGCGGGCGGCTGATCGACAGCTCGAACCCTTCGCGGCGCATGTTCTCGATCAGCACGCCCATCTGCAATTCGCCGCGGCCCGAGACCTCGAACGCCTCGCCGCCCGGCGTGTCGGCGATGCGGATCGCCACGTTCATCTCGGCTTCCTTCATCAGCCGTTCGCGGATGACGCGGCTTTGCACCTTGTTGCCATCGCGGCCCGCCAGCGGGCTGTCGTTGATGCCGAAGGTGACGGTGATGGTCGGCGGGTCGATCGGCTGCGCGGGCAGCGCGGTATCCACATCCAGCGCGCAGAGCGTATCGGCCACGGTGGCCTTCGACATGCCGGCCAGCGTCACGATGTCGCCCGCCTCGGCCATGTCGACCGGCGACTGGCTGAGCCCGCGGAAGGCGAGGATCTTCGAGACGCGGAACTGCTCGATCCGCTCGCCCGTGCGGCTCAGCGCCTTGATCGTCTCGCCCGCCTTCAGCGTGCCGGATTCGACCCGGCCGGTCAGGATGCGGCCGATGAACGGGTCGGCCGACAGCGTGGTGGCCAGCATCCGGAACGGCTCGGTCCGGTGCGCGATCTGGGCGGGGGCGGGGACGTGGCGCACGATCAGGTCAAACAGCGCCGACAGATCCTGCCGCGGGCCGTCCAGGTCGAGATCCGCCCAGCCCGACCGGCCGGAAGCATAGACATGGGGGAAATCAAGCTGTTCGTCCGAGGCGCCGAGGTTGGCGAACAGGTCGAACACCTCGTTCAGCGCACGGTCGGGTTCGGCATCGGGCTTGTCGACCTTGTTCAGCACCACGATCGGGCGCAGGCCCAGCGCCAGCGCTTTTGATGTCACGAACTTCGTCTGCGGCATCGGGCCTTCGGCGGCATCGACCAGCAGGCAGACACCATCCACCATGTTCAGGATCCGCTCGACCTCGCCGCCGAAATCCGCGTGGCCGGGGGTGTCCACGATGTTGACGCGGGTGCCCTTCCACTCGACGCTCGTGCATTTCGCAAGGATGGTGATCCCGCGCTCGCGCTCGATGTCGTTGGAGTCCATGGCCCGTTCCGAAACCTGCTGGTTCTCGCGGAAGGCGCCCGATTGCTTGAGAAGCTCGTCCACCAGCGTGGTCTTGCCGTGGTCGACGTGCGCGATGATCGCGATATTGCGAAGGTCCATGACTGATGCCTTTTGTGCTGCGCCGCCGCGATAGCCGAGACGCGCCCAAAAGGCCAGAGCCTTGCGTATCCGGGTCCGATCTATCGGCCGTGGCGCGGGCGTGCTAGGCTGCGGGCAGAGGAATTGGGCGATGAGGCTGCATCATGACCCTGTCCGCGACCACCGACCTGCGCCGCACCTGGGAGGCCGCCGCCCCCGGCTGGGCGCGGTGGGAACCCGCCTATACCGAAGGCTTCCGCGCCGCAACCGAGGCGATGCTTGACATGGCCGGCGTTTCGCCGGGAATGCGGGTGCTGGATGTCGCCTGCGGGGCGGGCAGCCAGACGCTGCTGGCCGCGGCGCGGGTCGGGCCCGCGGGGCGGGTGGTGGCGACCGACATCGCCGCGTCGATGCTGGAGCATGTGCAGCGCAACGCGGCGGCGGCGGGTCTGGGCAACATCGCGGTGCGCGTCGCCGCGGCGGACGAGGTTGACACGGCGCTGCCGGGGGACGGGCCCTTTGATGCCGCGATCTGCCGGATGGCGCTGATGCATTTCCCGGCGCCGGGGCAGGCGTTGCAGGCGATCTGCCGCACCCTGCGCCCCGGTGCGCGCTTTGCGGCGCTGGTCTTTTCGACCCCTGCAGGCAATCCGATGATGGCCGAGCCGATGGCGATCCTGCGCCGCCACGCGGGCAAGGCGCCACCCCCGCCCGGCACGCCGGGGATTTTCGCGCTGGGGGGCGACGGGGTGCTGGAGGGGCTGTTGCGGCAGGAAGGCTTCGGCGCGGTCGAGGTGCGCCGCCTGCCCGCGGGCCTGTCCTTCGCCAGCGCGGCCGAGGCGCTGGCGATGCTGCGCGAGGCCGCGGGGGCCTATCGCGCGGTTGCGGCCGAGCTGGACGAGACGACGCGCGACCGGGCGTGGCAGGAGGTGGAAGAGGCGCTGTCGCGCCATGTCACGCCGCGGGGCTTCGAGGCTCGGCTGGAGGTGATCGTGGGCGCCGGGACCGTGCCGGGGTTGCACCGCGCCCCCGGGCTTTCGCGAGGGGCGCGGCGGGGCGCGATGCGCGGGGATTAGCCCTTCAGCGCCTTGTTCAGGTATTCGTCCACCTTTTCCAGGTAGCCCATGGTCGTCAGCCACTTCTGGTCGGGGCCGACCAGCAGCGCCAGATCCTTGGTCATCCAGCCGTCCTCGACCGCGTCCACCGTCACCTTTTCCAGCGTCTCGGCGAACCGCTTCAGTTCGGCGTTGCCATCAAGCTTGGCGCGGTGCTTCAGGCCGCCGGTCCAGGCGAAGATCGAGGCGACCGAGTTGGTCGAGGTTTCCTTGCCCTGCTGGTGCTGGCGATAGTGGCGCGTCACGGTGCCGTGGGCGGCTTCGGCCTCGACGGTCTTGCCGTCCGGCGTCATCAGCACCGAGGTCATCAGCCCGAGCGAGCCGAAGCCCTGGGCCACGGTGTCGGACTGCACGTCGCCGTCGTAGTTCTTGCAGGCCCAGACATAGCCGCCCGACCATTTCAGCGCGCTGGCCACCATGTCGTCGATCAGGCGGTGTTCGTAGGTGATGCCCCTGGCCTTGAAGGCGTCGGCGAATTCGGCGTCGAAGACCTGCTGGAACAGATCCTTGAAGCGGCCGTCATAGGCCTTCAGGATCGTGTTCTTGGTCGAGAGATAGAGCGGCCAGCCGAGGTTGAGCGAATAGTTCATGCTGGCGCGGGCAAAGTCGATGATCGACTGGTCGAGGTTGTACATCGCCATCGTCACGCCGGCGCCGGGCGCCTTGAACACCTCGCGCTCGATCACGGTGCCGTCCTCGCCCACGAATTTCAGCGTGACGGTGCCCTTGCCGGGGAAGCGGAAATCGGTCGCGCGGTACTGGTCGCCGAAGGCGTGGCGGCCGACGACGATCGGCTTGGTCCAGCCCGGAACAAGGCGCGGCACGTTCTTGCAGATGATCGGCTGGCGGAAGATCACGCCGCCCAGGATGTTGCGGATCGTGCCGTTAGGCGACTTCCACATTTCCTTCAGCTTGAATTCCTCGACCCGCGCCTCGTCGGGGGTGATGGTGGCGCATTTCACCGCCACGCCGACTTCCCTGGTCTTGTTGGCGGCGTCGATGGTGATCTGGTCGTTGGTGCGGTCACGCTCCTCGATGCCCAGATCGTAATAGAGCAGGTCGATGTCGAGATAGGGCAGGATCAGCTTCTTCTTGATGAAGTCCCAGATGATCCGGGTCATCTCGTCGCCGTCCATTTCGACGACGGGGTTCGCCACCTTGATCTTGGTCATGTCCTGGCCTCTCGTGCGGGGATTCGCTTCCGCACTGCATAGCGGAAAAGGCGGGCCTTGGGAAGCTGGTATGCGGTGGTATACCGTCCCTGTGGCGCCGCGCGCCGCGCCGCTCAGCCCCGCGCCAGAAACCACCCGCGGGCGCGGTCGCGCACCCAGGGCCAGAGGCCCGGCGCGCCGCGGGCGACCTTCTGGCCCACCCGCGCCTCGAGCTGGTCGAAGGTCACGGCATAGTCCGTCCAGCTTCCGCCGCCCGCGGCCAGGTTCTGCAACACCGGCTGCACCCGGTCGATCGACTTGGCAAAGACCGCATCCGGCGTCTCGTTCGCCTCGAACTCCTGCCAGAGCGCCTTGAGATCGGCGGCGAGGTCGGGCGGCAGCAGGCCGAAGATCCGCTCGGCCGCGCGCGCTTCGGCGGCCTGCACGTCGGCGCTGCCGTGGGCCGCGCCGTTCGCCGAATGGATCGGCACGTCGCCCACGTCGATCTCGACAAGGTCGTGCAGCAGAAGCATGCGGATCACCCGGTCGATCTGCACGCCGGGCCCGGCCTGGTCGGCCAGCACGAGCGCGTAAAGCGCCAGGTGCCAGGAATGTTCGCCCGCGTTTTCCGGCCGCGCGCCTTCCAGCACGGGGGTTGCGCGCAGCACGCCCTTCAGCCGGTCGGCCTCGGCCAGGAAGGCGAACTGGCGCGCAAGGCGGTCGGTCATCGGCTCAGTGCCCGCCGGGGTCGAGGTTGCGCGGGGCAGCGGGGGCCGCGCCGCCGGCGCGATGGGCGGCCAGCGTCTGGTTCAGGAAGCTGCGGCCGCGCTGTTCGGCCAGCCGCAGGCGCACGCAGGTGATGAAGGCTTCCTGCAGGGTGGGCGAAAGCTGGCCCACCACCCGGCTGACCTTTTCATAGAACCGGTCGTCGCCCAGTTCCTCGAGCACGGCAAGGGTGTCGCGGGCCAGCCCGTCGGCCAGATCGTCGATCAGCGCCATCACCGCCCCCCGTCAGCGCGACGCCTCGCCCAGCCGCCGCTTAACATAGGCAGAGACCGTGGCGATCATCGGCTTCATGTGCGCCTCTTCGTCCTTGAAGAAGTGATCCGCACCTTCGACCTGCTCATGGGTGATGGTGATGCCGCGCTGTTCGTGCAGCTTGTTCACCAGTTGCAGCGTGTCCTTCGGCGGGGCCACCCGGTCGGCGGTGCCGTTGATGATGAGCCCCGAGGCGGGGCAGGGCGCCAGGAAGCTGAAATCGTACATGTTGGCGGGCGGCGCGACCGAGATGAAGCCGGTGATCTCTGGCCGCCGCATCAGAAGCTGCATCCCGATCCAGGCCCCGAAGGAAAAGCCCGCGACCCAGCAATGCTTGGCGTTCTGGTTCATCGATTGCAGGTAGTCGAGCGCCGAGGCCGCGTCCGACAGCTCGCCGATGCCCTGGTCGTATTCGCCCTGGCTGCGCCCCACGCCGCGGAAGTTGAAGCGCAGCACGGTGAAGCCGAGGTTGTAGAAGGCGTAGTGGAGGTTGTAGACGACCTTGTTGTTCATCGTGCCCCCGAACTGCGGGTGCGGGTGCAGCACGATGGCGATCGGCGCGTCCTTTTCCTTCTGCGGGTGGTAGCGCCCTTCGAGCCGGCCTTCCGGCCCGGGGAAAATCACTTCGGGCATCGCCTCGCCTGTCTTTCCTGCGTCGGGCCGGGCACCATCAATCTTGACGGAATCCCTCAGCCATTCTAGAACCATTCCAAATTCCGGAGCGTGCCGGGTGGGAAGGAGGTAAGGGGCCTTCCGCCCGGCGTCAATCCATTTGGCGGGTCGGTGCGATGAAACTGTCGACGAAAGGGCGCTATGCCATGGTTGCGCTGGCCGATCTGGCGCTGGCCTCGGCCGAGGATCTGGTGACGCTGTCGGCCATCGCCCGGCGGCAGGACATCTCGCTGCCCTATCTGGAACAGTTGTTCGTCAAGCTGCGCCGGGCGAACCTGGTGGAATCGGTGCGGGGCCCCGGCGGGGGATACAAGCTGGCGCGCGCCCCCGAGGCGATCCGTGTCAGCGAGATCCTGGAAGCCGTGGACGAGACGGTCAGCGCCATGCACACCGGTGCGGGCGCCTCGGGCGCGGTGTCGGGCACCCGCGCGCAGTCGCTGACCAACCGGCTGTGGGAGGGGCTGAGCGCCCATGTCTATGTCTTCCTGCACCAGACGACGCTGGCCGACGTGATCCGCAACGGCATGCGGCCCTGCCCGGCGGTGCCCGCGCTGTTCCGCGTGGTGGACGAAGAGTGACGCGGCGGAACCGATTTCTCGCCAAAGATTCGGGGCACGGCCGGTGAGCGGGCGGACCTATCTCGACTGGAACGCCACGGCGCCGCTGCGCCCCGAGGCGAAGGCCGCGATGGTGGCTGCGATGGGGGTCGTGGGCAACCCGTCTTCCGTCCATGCCGAGGGGCGCGCGGCCAAGGCGCTGATGGAGCGGGCGCGGGCGCAGGTCGCGGCGGCGCTGGGGGCCGACGGGGCAGACATCGTCTTCACCTCGGGCGCGACCGAGGCTGCGGCGCTGGCGCTGGCAGGGCGGGGGATCGCCTGCGCCGGGGTGGAACATGATGCGGTGGCGGCCTGGTGCGATGTCGCGCTGCCGGTCGATGCCGCGGGCCGGGTTGCGGTGGCCGATCCCGCGTCCGGCGCGCTGCAACTGGCCAACCCCGAAACCGGGGTGATCCAGGATCTGCCCGAGGGGCTGGTGCTGAGCGACCTGACCCAGGCCTTCGGCAAGATCCCCGTCGCCTTCAACTGGCTAGGCGCGGGCATGGCGATCGTGTCGGCGCACAAGCTGGGCGGGCCGAAGGGTGTGGGGGCGCTGGTGCTGCGCCAGGGGCTGGATGTGGCGCCGCGGCTGAAGGGCGGCGGGCAGGAGATGGGGCGCCGGGCGGGCACGGAAAGCCTGATCGCCATCGCGGGTTTCGGCGCCGCAGCCGAGGCCGCCCAGCGGGATCTGGCCGACGGGGTCTGGGAGCGGGTGGCTGGACTTAGAAATATTCTAGAATCAGCATTGGCCTCGGCGGAAAGCCAGACTATTATTGTCGGGAAAGGTGGCGCGCGGCTGCCCAACACCAGTTGCCTGATTACCCCCGGCTGGAAGGGGGAAACCCAGGTGATGCAGATGGATCTGGCGGGGTTTGCGGTGTCGGCGGGCTCGGCCTGTTCGTCGGGCAAGGTCCGGCCCAGCCGGGTGCTGCGCGCGATGGGGTTCGACGAGATCGCGGCGGCCTCGGCGCTGCGGGTCTCGATCGGGCCCGCCACGACGGAAGACGATGTCCTGCGCTTCGCCGAAGCCTGGACGAAAGCGGCCCGCCGTCGGCGGGCATGAGCAAGGGGAACGCGGATGGCGGCGCTGGACAAGGCGGAAACGGAAGTGCGCGACGGTGTCGATCGGGAGACGATCGAGACCGTCAAGGCGATGTCGGGAACCTACAAGTACGGCTGGGCCACCGACATCGAGACCGAGTTCGCGCCGAAAGGCCTGAACGAGGACATCGTGCGCCTGATCTCCTCCAAGAACGGCGAGCCCGAGTGGATGACCGAGTGGCGTCTTGCGGCCTACCGTCGCTGGCTGCAACTGGAAGAGCCGCGCTGGGCGATGCTGCACTACCCCGAGATCGACTATCAGGACCAGTATTACTACGCCAAACCCAAGAGCATGTCGGGCAAGCCGAAATCGCTCGACGAGGTCGATCCGCAGCTGCTGGCCACCTATGAAAAGCTGGGCATCCCGCTGAAGGAGCAGATGATCCTTGCGGGCGTCGAAGGGGCCGAGGCCGCCCCCGCCGAGGGCCGCAGGGTGGCGGTGGACGCGGTGTTCGACAGCGTCTCGGTCGGCACGACGTTCAAGGAAGAGCTGAAGAAGGCCGGCGTGATCTTCATGCCGATCTCCGAGGCGATCCGCGAACATCCCGATCTGGTGCGCAAGTACCTGGGTTCGGTCGTGCCGGCGTCGGACAACTTCTTTGCCACGCTGAATTCGGCCGTCTTCTCGGATGGCAGCTTCGTCTACATCCCGCCGGGGGTCCGCTGCCCGATGGAACTGTCGACCTATTTCCGCATCAATGCGGAAAACACCGGCCAGTTCGAACGCACGCTGATTATCGCCGACAAGGGCAGCTATGTCAGCTACCTCGAAGGCTGCACCGCACCCAAGCGCGATACCAACCAGCTTCACGCCGCGGTGGTCGAGATCGTGATCCTGGAAGACGCCGAGGTGAAGTATTCCACCGTCCAGAACTGGTATCCCGGCGATGCCGAGGGCAAGGGCGGCATCTACAACTTCGTCACCAAGCGGGCCGATTGCCGCGAGGCGCGCGCCAAGGTGATGTGGACGCAGGTCGAAACCGGCTCGGCGATCACCTGGAAGTATCCCTCTTGCATCCTGCGGGGCGATGACAGCCAGGGCGAGTTCTATTCGATCGCCATCGCCAACAACGCCCAGCAGGCCGATACCGGGACCAAGATGATCCATCTTGGCAAGAACACCCGGTCGCGCATCGTGTCCAAGGGTATTTCGGCCGGCCGCGCGCAGAACACCTACCGCGGGCTGGTCTCGGTTCACCCGAAGGCGAAGAACGCGCGCAACTACACCCAGTGCGACAGCCTGCTGATCGGCGACAAGTGCGGGGCCCATACGGTTCCCTACATCGAGGTGAAGAACAACTCGTCGCGCTGCGAGCACGAGGCGACCACCAGCAAGGTCGATGACGATCAACTGTTCTACTGCCGCTCGCGCGGGATGGACGAGGAAGAGGCCGTGGCGCTGGTCGTCAACGGCTTCTGCAAGGAAGTTCTGCAGGCTCTGCCGATGGAATTCGCGATGGAGGCGCAGAACCTGGTCGCCATCAGCCTTGAAGGCAGCGTGGGCTGAGGCACGGGGCTGCGGGATGGCAAGGGCAGGCAAGCGGGGCTTCGACGCGGCGCGGGCCGGGGCGCTGATCGCGCTTCTGGCGCCCGCGCGGCGGACGCGGGTCGTCGAGGTGGGGGCAAACCCCATCAACGACAGCCCCTATGCCGGGCTGCTGGCGATGGGCGCCTGCGATGTCTGGGGCTTCGAGCCCGAGGAAAAGGCCTTTGCCCGCCTGACGCCGGGCCCGCGGGAAACCTATCTGCCCCATGCGGTGGGCGATGGTTCGGCGGGCACGCTGCATGTGTGCCGGACGGTGTCGCTCAGCTCTCTGCTGCCGCCCGACCGGCGCACGACGGCTTTCTTTGCCCGGCTGAACGGCCCCTCGACCGTCGAGCGGACGGTGCCGGTGCAGACCCGGCGGCTGGACGACATGGCCGAGGTGCCGCCCTTCGATCTGCTGAAGATCGACGTGCAGGGGGGCGAGATGCAGGTGTTTGCCGGCGCGGCCGAGACGCTGAAGACAGCCGTGGCCGTCATCACCGAGGTGGCCTTCGTGCCGCTTTACGAAGGGCAGCCGCTGCTGGACGCGCAGATGGCGGCGCTGCGCGAGGCGGGCATGGATTTTCACAAATTCATGTTCCTGAAAGGCTTTTCGCTGCGTGGCGGGCTGAACACGCTGCTGGACAAGGCGGCGCATGACAACCAGTTGCTGGATGGCGATGCGGTCTTCCTGCGCAGCCTGCGTTTCCCCGAGGCGATCGGGACCGAGGCGTTGAAGCACATGGCGATCCTGGCCGAGACGGTGTTTCTCAGCCACGACGTGGCGCTGCGCTGCCTTGATCTGCTGATCGCGCGCGGGGCGGTCGATGCCGCGGCCGCGCAGGACTATGCCGCCGATCTGCCGGGGCAGGCGGTCATCGCCGGGCGGAGGGCGCGCCGGTGACCGAACCCGAGATTTCACCCCAGCCTGTGCCGACCAATCGGCCGGGCTGGATCATCCCCTTCTTCACGCGCCCCGCGTGAGCCCAGACCACGAGGACCGAGATGCTGACGATCAACAACCTGCATGTGAAGCTTGAGGAAGAGGACAAGGTCATCCTCAAGGGCGTGAACCTGACGGTGGAAACCGGCAAGGTCCATGCGATCATGGGGCCGAACGGGTCGGGCAAGTCGACGCTGTCCTACGTCCTGTCGGGCCGCGAGGGCTACCAGGTGACGGCGGGCGAGGCGATCCTGGACGGCCAGAGCCTGCTGGAGATGGAACCCGAGGAGCGCGCCGCGGCGGGGCTGTTCCTGGCGTTCCAGTATCCGGTGGAAATCCCCGGCGTGGGCAACATGACCTTCCTGCGCACCGCGGTGAACGCGCAGCGCAAGGCGCGCGGGCAAGAGGAGATGTCCTCGGCCGAGTTCCTGAAGGTGGTGCGCGAAAAGGCCAAGGCGCTGAAGATCGACGCCGACATGCTGAAGCGCCCGGTGAACGTGGGCTTT
This sequence comes from Pseudomonadota bacterium, assembly GCA_021845805.1. Lineage (GTDB taxonomy): Bacteria > Pseudomonadota > Alphaproteobacteria > Rhodobacterales > Rhodobacteraceae > Solirhodobacter. Next base: position 18,141 of record JAJZVD010000015.1, read on the forward strand.
TCGGGCGGCGAGAAGAAGCGCAACGAGATCCTGCAGATGGCGATGCTGGAACCGAAGATGTGCATCCTTGACGAGACGGACTCGGGCCTTGACGTGGACGCGATGAAGCTGGTGGCCGAAGGCGTGAACGCGCTGCGCTCCGAGGGCCGGTCGTTCCTGGTCATCACGCACTACCAGCGCCTGCTGGACCACATCGCCCCCGATGTGGTGCACATCATGGCGGATGGGCGGATCGTCAAGACCGGCGGGCCCGAACTGGCGCTGGAGGTCGAGCAGAACGGCTACGCCGACATCCTGGCGGAGGTGCTCTGATGGCTCTGGCGAAGGCGAAGGGCGGCGCCGAGCGGCTGGCGGCGGTCGAGCTTCCGGCCTGCGGCGCCTGGCTGGCGGCGGCGCGCGGCGCGGCGTTGGCGCGGGCGCAGGAGATGGGGCTGCCCACGCGGCGCGACGAATACTGGCGCTATACCGACCCGACCACGCTGACCGCCGCGACGGCCCCGGCCGCCGCGCTGTTCGCGGCGGGTGACGAGCCGCCGGCCTTCGCGGCGATCGACCGGGTGACGCTGGTCTTCACCGATGGCGTCTTCGATGCCGCGGCCTCGGACGATCCGGCGGCTGCGGGGGTGGAACTGACGCGCCTTGCCCTGGCGGGGCAGGCCGACATCCACTGGGCGCGCGAGCTTTACGGCGTGCTCGAGGCGCGCGGGCAAAGCCCGGTGCCCCGGCCGCTGGCCGCGCTGAACGGGGCGCTGGCCACCGATGGCGTGATGATCCGGGTCACGGGCAAGGCGGCCAGGCCGGTGAGCCTGGTCTACCGTCATGCCGCGACCACCTCGGACGCGGTGCTGCGCCACGTCATCCGGCTTGAACCCGGCGCCGAACTGACGCTGCTGGAATCCGGCCCCGGCGCCGCGCGCTTTTCGACCGTGACCGAAGTGGACGTGGCCGATGGCGCCAGCTTTCACCACATCCGCACCCAGGGCCGCGACCACGAGCGGCGCACCCTGACCCATCTCTTTGCCCGCATCGGCGCGCAGGCGCGGTTCAAGTCGTTCACGCTGACGGCGAATGGCGTGCTGACGCGCAACGAAGTGGTGCTTGAGCTGCTGGGCGACGACTCGATCGCCCATGTCGCGGGCGCCGCGATGGGCGACGGCGGCTTCCACCACGATGATACCGTGTTCGTCACCCATGCCGCCGAGCGCTGCGAAAGCCGGCAGGTGTTCAAGAAGGTGCTGAAGGGCGGCGCGGTCGGGGTGTTCCAGGGCAAGATCCTGGTCAAGCAGGGCGCCCAGAAGACCGATGGCTACCAGATCAGCCAGTCGCTCTTGCTGGACGAGGACAGCCAGTTCCTGGCCAAGCCGGAACTGGAGATCTACGCCGATGACGTGAAGTGCAGCCACGGCTCCACCTCGGGCGCGATCGACGAGACGGCGCTGTTCTACCTGCGCTCGCGCGGGGTGCCGGAACGGCTGGCGCAGGCGCTGCTGGTGCAGGCCTTCCTGGCGCAGGCCATCGAGGAGATCGAGGACGAGGCGATCGCCGAGGATATCCGCGGCCGGCTGGAAGGCTGGCTTGCGCGCAGGATGGGCTGATGTCGGTCACCACGGATATCCTGGAAAGCTATCGCGCGCCGCGCCGGGTGGTGGCGCGCAAGCTGGCCGGTGGCCCGCGCGAAGATCGGGCGCTGGCGACCCTGATGGGGGCGCTGGGCCTGAGCTTCATCGCGGAATGGCCGGGCATGATGCATGCAGCCTCGGCCGACCCTTCGGTGCCGCTGGATGCGCGCATCGGCGGGGCGATGATGGGCCTTCTGTTCCTTGCGCCGCTTCTGGCCTATGGTCTGGCCGCGGTGATCCGGCTGGTGGCGCTGGCGCTCGGGCGGCGCATGGGCTGGTTCGAGGCGCGGCTGGCGCTGTTCTGGGCCATGCTGGTCACCAGCCCGCTGATGCTTCTGCTGGGGCTCGCCGCAGGGGTCGCGGGGCCCCGGCTGGGCGATCTTGGCGGGTTCGTGGTGCTGGCGGTGTTTCTCTGGGTCCTGGGCGGCGGGCTCCGGGCTGCGGTGGGGTTCGGGCGGGGGCAGGCATGAACGTGCGGCAAGACTGGTTGGGGCTGGCGCAGGAAACCCTGCTGCAGCCGCGGGGCGCCGCGCGGGCGGTCCTGGCGATGCGGCTGCCGCCGCGGGTGCTGGTGGAGCTTTTGCTGCTGGTCGCGATCCTGACGGACCTGCTGCTTTACGCCGAACTGGCCTTCGGGGGCGGGGCGGGGCTGCTGATGGGGCTGGCCGCGCCCGATCCGCTGCTGATGTGGATGATGCAGCTTGCCTCGCTTGTGATGATGACCGTGGCGGTGCAGGGTCTTGGCCGACTGTTCGGCGGCGAGGGGACCTGGGCCGGGGCGCTGGCGCTGGTGATCTGGCTGCAACTGGTCATGATCGGCCTGGGGCTTGCCCAGCTCGTGCTCTATTTCGTGCTGCCGCCGCTGGCCGATCTGCTGGGCCTGGTGTCGCTGGGGCTGCTCTTGTGGCTTCTGACCAATTTCACCGCCGTGCTGCACGGGTTCCGCAACCTGTGGCTGGTCTGCTTCGGCATCCTCGTCAGCGGGGTCGTGATCGTCTTCGCGCTCAGCTACCTGCTGGTCATCCTTGGAATCCTGAGCCCCGGAGCCGCCTGATGTACGATGTTGCCGCCATCCGCCGCGATTTTCCGATCCTGTCGCGCAAGGTCCATGGCAAGCCGCTGGTCTACCTCGACAATGGCGCTTCGGCGCAGAAGCCGCAGGTGGTGATCGACGCGGTGACGCAGGGCTATGCGATGGATTACGCCAATGTCCACCGCGGCCTGCATTACCTGTCGACCGTCTCGACCGAGAAATACGAGGCCGTGCGCGGCATCATCGCCCGCTTCCTGAACGCGCCCGACCCCGAAGAGATCGTCTTCACCTCGGGCGCGACGGAAGGCATCAATCTGGTCAGCTACGGCTGGGCCGCGCCGCGGTTGCAGGCGGGCGACGAGATCGTGCTGAGCGTGATGGAACATCACGCCAACATCGTGCCCTGGCACTTCCTGCGCGAACGCCAGGGCGTGGTGCTGAAATGGGTCGAGATCGACGCCAACGGCGATCTGGACCCGCAGGCGGTGCTGGACGCGGTGGGGCCGAAGACGAAGTTGATCGCGATCACGCAGATGTCGAACGTGCTGGGCACGCGCGTGGATGTGGCCGCGATCTGCAAGGGCGCGCGCGATCGCGGCGTGCCGGTGCTGGTCGACGGGTCGCAGGGCGCGGTCCATGCGCCGGTGGACGTGCAGGCGATCGGCTGCGATTTCTACGCGATCACCGGGCACAAGCTTTACGGCCCCTCGGGGTCCGGCGCGATCTACATCCGCAAGGAGCGGCAGGCCGAGATGCGCCCCTTCCTGGGCGGCGGCGACATGATCCGCGAGGTCATGCGCGACCACGTTTCCTACAACGACCCGCCGATGAAGTTCGAGGCGGGCACCCCCGGCATCGTGAACCAGATCGGGCTGGGCGTGGCGCTGGAATACCTGATGGCGCTGGGGATGGACAACGTGGCGGCCCATGAAACGGCGCTGCGCGACTATGCGCGGGCGCGGCTGGGCGGGCTCAACTGGCTGCATGTGCAAGGAAACTCTGCGACCAAGGGGGCGATCTTTTCCTTCACGCTCGACGGTCCGGCGCATGCGCATGACATTTCGACCGTGCTGGACCAGAAGGGGGTCGCGGTCCGCGCGGGTCACCATTGCGCGCAGCCGCTGATGGAGCATCTGGGGCTGACCGCCACCTGCCGCGCCTCGTTCGGGCTTTACAACACCCGCGACGAGGTGGATGCGCTGGTCGAGGCGCTGGAGCTTTGCCGCGACCTTTTCGCCTGACACCGGGGGCAGGGCGCCGCCCCGCGCCCGCCCCCCCTCTGCGCGACGATTGCCGGTTGCAGGCCACGCGGGGCTTGGCTATAGAGCGGCTCAGGCACCCGTAGCTCAGCTGGATAGAGCGCTGCCCTCCGAAGGCAGAGGCCACACGTTCGAATCGTGTCGGGTGCGCCAGTTTCCCATCACTTTCCCGCGTGAACGCCTGTGCCCTGTTGTGGCCGGGCCGGAATGGCGCAACGCTCTGCCGCATTGCAGCAAGAGGGTGACGGCGATGGCGGACGAACGCAGGGTTCTGGTGCTGCAAGGCGGGGGCGCGCTTGGCGCCTATCAGGCGGGCGCGTTCCAGCGGCTGGCCGAGGCGGGCGAACATCCCCATTGGGTTGCGGGCATTTCGATCGGGGCGATCAACGCGGCGCTGATCTGCGGCAACCGCCCCGAGGCGCGGGTGGCGGCGCTGGAAACCTTCTGGCACCGCATCAGCGCGGCACTGCCCGCCAGCCCGGTGGCCCGGATGATGCCGCGCGGGGTCTTCGGCGAGATGGCGGCGGCGGCGGTGCTGGCGACCGGGGCGCCGGGCTTCTTCACCCCCCGACTGCCCGCGGCGGCGCTGATGCCCTGGGGGCTGTGGCATCTGACAAGCCTCTATGACACCACGCCGCTGCACCGCACGCTGCAAGAGCTGGTGGATTTCGACTACCTCAACCGCGAGGGGCCGCGGCTGTCGGTGGGGGCGGTCGATGTCCAAAGCGGCAATTTCGCCTATTTCGACTCGGCCGAGATCCGCATCCGGCCTGAACACATCATGGCCTCGGGCGCGCTGCCGCCGGGGTTTCCGGCGGTGCAGGTCGCGGGGCGGTCCTACTGGGATGGCGGGCTCGTGTCGAACACGCCGCTGCAATATGTGATGGAACGGCGCGCGGACGGGGCGCTCTGCGTCTTTCAGGTCGATCTGTTCAACGCCCGCGGACCGCTGCCGCAGACCCTGGACGAGGTGCAGTCGCGCGAGAAGGACATCCGTTTTTCCAGCCGCACCCGACTGACCACCGACCGGTTCCGCGAACTGGCGGCGCTGCGGGCGGCGGCCGAGCGGCTTTACGCCCGGCTGCCCGACGCGCTGAAGGACGACCCCGACATGGCGGTGCTGCGCGGCGCCACGCCCGAGGGGCCGGTGACGCTGGTCCATCTGATCCACCGCCGCGAACCCTACGAGGGCGCGGCGAAGGATTACGAATTCTCGCGCCTGACCATGCAGGAACACTGGGCCGCGGGCGAACGCGACGTGCGCCGCACCCTGAACCATCCGGCCTGGGCAGGGCGTCACCAGACCGACGAGGCGCTGATCGTGCTCGACCTCACGCGGGATGCCGCTGATCACGCCAAGGCGGGTTGATTCCCACGCCCGGCTTCGGCAGGGTTCGCCGCAATCGGCCCTGGGGCATGTGCCCGGGGCAGGCCAAGGAGGCAAGACCGTGGAAGGACTGAGCGTAGGGCATCTGCTGGTGGTGGGGATCGTTGTCCTGCTGCTGTTCGGCAAGGGCAAGGTGACCAACCTGATGGGCGAATTCGGCAAGGGAATCAGTGCCTTCAAGAAAGGCGTCGCGGACGGGAACGCGGCTGCGGACGACGTGCGCGTGGCCGTCGCGCGCGATGTGACGCCGAAGGCCGACGACGCCAGGATCTGAGCCAGCGGCCGAGTGTGACAGAAATTGTGACGTTGCTGTCACGTCACTGTCACACGAAACGACTATCCCGGCGGCGTTCCCAGAGCGGTTCTCGCGTGGGGGCACATACTCAGACCTGTTCCGGGAGAATCGCCGTGAGCTTCATGAAATCCATCCTGGCCGGCAGTGCCGCCATCGCCCTGGTGTCGCTGTCCGGCACCGCCTTTGCGGCCGACGTTGCGGGCGCGGGCTCGAGCTTCATCGCTCCGGTCCTGTCGAAGTGGGCCGAAGGCTACAAGGCTGCCACCGGCAACGCCATCAACTACCAGTCGGTCGGCTCGGGCGCCGGGATCAAGGCGCTCTTGTCCAAGACCGTGACCTTCGGCGCCTCGGACAAGCCGATGAGCGATGCCGATCTGGAAAAGAACGGCGTGGCCCAGTTCCCGATGATCTCGGGCGGCATCGTGGTGACCTACAACATCGCCGGCGTGAAGCCGGGCGAACTGGTGTTCGACGGCAAGACCCTGGCCGACATCTTCCTTGGCAAGGTGACCAAGTGGAACGACAAGGAAATCGCCGCGCTGAACCCGGGCGCCAAGCTGCCCGACCAGGCGATCTCGGTCGTCTACCGCGCCGACGGCTCGGGCACGACGTTCAACTTCACCAACTACCTGTCGAAGGTGTCGCCCGACTGGAAAGCCAAGGTCGGCTCGGACACCACGGTTGACTGGCCGGTGGGCTTCGGCGCCAAGGGGTCGGAAGGCGTGTCGACCACGGTGAACCAGACCGCGGGCTCGATCTCCTACGTCGAGTACTCGTATGTCGTGGCCAACCACATCGGCTACTCGAAGATGAAGAACGCCGCGGGCAAGGTGGTGGAGCCGACGCTGGCCTCGTTCGCCGCCGCCGCCGCCAACGCCGACTGGGCGCATGCGAAGAACTTCAACGAGATCATCACCGACCAGCCCGGCGACAACACCTGGCCGATCGCGGCCTCGACCTGGGTTCTGATGTACAAGAAGCCCGCCGACGCCGCGGCCAATGCCGATGCGCTGAAGTTCTTCGACTGGGCCTATACCAAGGGCCAGAAGGACGCGACCGATCTGAACTACGTTGCCATTCCGGACAATGTCGCCAAGATCGTCATGACCGCATGGAAGTCGGACTTCGGCATGTAATCATCGTGCAGATGCGCGATCGGGGCGGGCAGGGGAAACCCTTGCCCGCCTTGCTTGACGAACGGGGGCGGGACAGATGACAGCAAGCACCGACTTTGCCGGACGGGCGGTGCCGGACAGCGCGGCGATCTCGCGGCGGTTCCGCAGGCAGGACCGTCTGTTCTTCCTGCTGACGCTCGGCTCTGCGACCCTTGTGGTGGCGCTTCTTCTGGCCATCCTCGTGGTCCTGGCCATCGAGGCCTGGCCCACCTTTTCCACCTTCGGGCTGTCGTTCCTCTGGGGCACCACCTGGAGCGCGCCGCGCGACATCTACGGCGCGCTGCCCGCGGTGCTGGGCACGCTGATCAGCTCGCTCATCGCCATGCTGATTGCCGTGCCGCTCAGCGTCGGCATCGCCGTCTTCCTGACCGAACTGTGCCCCGCCCGCCTGCGCCGCCCGCTGGGCACCGCGATCGAGCTGCTGGCGGGCGTGCCCTCGATCATCTATGGCATCGTCGGCCTCTTCGTGCTGGTGCCGCTGATGCAATCGACGATCCTGCCCGTCCTGATGGCGACCGTGGGTCAGCTTCCGCTGATCGGCCGCCTGTTCCAGGCCCCGGCGCCGGGCATCGGGCTGCTGACGGCCAGCTTCGTGCTGTCGGTCATGATCCTGCCCTTCATCACCGCGATCACCCGCGACGTGTTCAACACCGTGCCGGTCATGCTGCGCGAAAGCGCCTATGGCATGGGGATGACGACCTGGGAGGTCGTGCGCCACATCATCATCCCCTACACCCGGCTGGGCATGGTGGGCGGCATCATGCTGGGCCTTGGCCGCGCGCTGGGCGAAACCATGGCCGTGACCTTCGTCGTGGGCTCGGTCACCCGGCTGCAAACCTCGATCATCTCGCCCTCCACCACCATCTCGGCCCAGATCGCCAACAGCTTCGGCGATGCCGACGGGCTGCAACTGTCCAGCCTGATCGCGCTGGGCCTGATCCTGTTCGTGCTGTCCTTCTGCGTGCTGGCGCTGGCCAAGTGGCTGATCGGCCGCACCGACAGCTTCTGAGGAACCCGCCATGGAAACCGCAGTCCGCAGTTCGATCATGAACCGCCGCTACCGGCGCAACCGGATCATGATGGCGCTGGCGATCTTCTCGTCGGCGCTTGGCCTTTTCTTCCTCGCGGTCATTCTGGCCACCCTGGTCTTCCGGGGGATCGATGCGATCAACCTCGATGTCTTCACCATGTCGATCCCGGCGCAGGGCTCGCGCGGGGGGCTGGTGAACGCGATGTATGGCACGGTGGTCATCACAGGGCTTGCGATGCTGATCGCGACGCCGCTGGGGATTCTGGCGGGCACCTATCTCGTGGAATTCGCCAATGGCTCGACGCTGGCCGAGGCGGCGAAGTTCATCAACGATGTCCTGCTGTCGGCGCCCTCGATCGTGATCGGCGTCTTCATCTACGGCGCGGTGGTGGTGCCGATGCATGGCAACTCGGCCATCGCCGGGGCGCTGGCGCTGGCGCTGATCGCGCTGCCGGTGGTGAACCGCACCACGCAGGACATGCTGAAGCTGGTGCCGAACGCGCTGCGCGAGGCGACCGCGGCGCTGGGCGCGCCCCGCTGGATGTCGATGACCATGGTCATCTACCGTTCGGCCTGGACCGGCATCCTGACCGGCATCCTGCTGGCCGTCGCCCGCATCAGCGGCGAGACCGCGCCGCTTCTGTTCACCGCGGGCTACAGCAAGTTCTGGAACACCGGCCTGACCGGCCCGATGGCCAGCCTGCCGGTGGCGATCAACACGCTGGCGGCCGATCCGGGGCCCGACCTGAAACGCCTGGCCTGGGGCGGCGCGCTGATCATCACGGTCGCCATCCTCGCGCTCAACATCCTTGCCCGCAGCCTTGCCGGCCGCCGCTCGTCCTGATGGAGAGGGACTGACATGCCCGATACCGAAACCCCGACCCACGGCTTCAGCCTTCAGGCCCAGGCGCCGACCTTCGTGCAGGACGCGGCGGCCGACCGGCCGGTGAAGGTCGAGGTGAAGAACCTCCGCTTTCGCTACCAGAACGGCCACGAGGTGCTGAAAGGCATCGACATGGTGCTGCGCGACAAGACGGTGACGGCCTTCATCGGCCCCTCGGGCTGCGGCAAGTCCACGCTCCTGCGGGTGTTCAACCGGATGTACGACCTCTACCCCGGCCAGCAGGTCTCGGGCGAGGTGCTGCTTGACGGTCGCAACATCCTGGGCAAGACCGAAGACCTGAACCGCCTGCGCTCGAAGATCGGCATGGTGTTCCAGAAGCCCACGCCCTTCCCGATGTCGATCTATGAAAACATCGCCTTCGGCATCCGGCTGTACGAAAAGCTGTCGAAATCCGAGATGAACGACCGGGTGGAACAGGCGCTGCGCGAAACCGCGCTCTGGGACGAGGTGAAGGACAAGCTGCAACAGTCGGGCCTCGGCCTTTCGGGCGGCCAGCAGCAGCGGCTCTGCATCGCGCGCGCCGTGGCGGTGAAACCCGAGGTGCTGCTGCTGGACGAGCCCGCCTCGGCGCTCGATCCGATCTCCACCGCCAAGGTGGAAGACCTCATCATCAAGCTCGGGCAGGATTACTGCATCGCCATCGTCACCCACAACATGCAGCAGGCGGCGCGCACCTCGCTTTACACCGCCTTCATGTATCTGGGCGAGCTTGTGGAATTCGACCGGACCGAGGCGATCTTCACCGCGCCGAAGCAGCAGAAGACGAACGACTACGTCACCGGCCGCTTCGGCTGACCGGGCGGCGGCGCAACCCGCCCCCCGGTCCCTTCGGCATCGCGGACCCGTCGTTCCCCGGGCGGCCACCGTCCCCGGCTTTGCCGGGCGGCCCTCCGCTGCCACCATTCCGGCGGCCAGACTGCGGATCGCCGCAACGGCGACCCCGGTCCCGCATCTCCCCGGCCCGTTCTGGGCCCGCGGCCCGTCCGCCGCAGGACCGTGATGCCGCAGAAAGGTTAAGAACCGCTTGCGGCCCTCAGGCCCCGCGCGACAGCGCCGCCACCCCGGTGCGCGCCATCTCGCGCAGACCCAGCGGGCGCATCAGTTCGGAGAAGGCGTCGATCTTCTCGGCGGTGCCGGTGATCTCGAACACGAAGCTTTCCAGCGTCGAATCCACCACGCTGGCGCGGAAGATGTCGGCCAGCCGCAACGCCTCGACCCGATGCTCGCCGGTGCCCACCACCTTGAAGAGCGCAAGCTCCCGCTGCACCGCGGGCCCTTCCACCGTCAGGTCATGCACCTCGTGGACCGGCACCATCCGCTCCAGTTGCGCCTTGATCTGCTCGATCACCTGCGGCGTGCCGCGGGTGACGACGGTGATCCGGCTCAGGTGGCCCTTGTGGTCCACCTCGGCCACGGTCAGGCTCTCGATGTTGTAGCCGCGCCCGGAAAACAGCCCGATCACGCGGGCAAGAACCCCGCTTTCGTTATCGACCAGCACGGCCAGCGTATGGGTTTCGATCACGTCCGAATAGGGGTCGCGCAGGTCGTAGGCCGACTGGCTGGACGCGCCCTTCTTGATGTTCAGTGCCTGCATCTCGCACCTTCCGCCTTCATTTTCTGTCCGCAAATATCCTCGGGGGGTGTGGGGGGCAGACAGCCCCCCACGCGCCTTACACCAGCGCGCCGCCGACCCCTTCGATCGCCCCTTCGGTCGAGGCCTCGCCCAGCAGCATCTCGTTGTGCGGCTTGCCGCTCGGGATCATCGGGAAGCAGTTCTCGTGCTTCTCGACCAGGCAGTCGAAGATGACCGGCCCGTCATAGGCCAGCATCTCGCGGATCGCGTCGTCAAGGTCGGCCGGGGCGTCGCAGCGGATGCCCTTGCAGCCGAAGGCCTCGGCCAGCTTCACGAAATCCGGCAGGCTCTCGCTCCAGGAATGCGAATAGCGTTCGCCATGCAGCAATTGCTGCCACTGGCGTACCATGCCCAGACGCTCGTTGTTCAGGATGAACTGCTTGACCGGGGCGCGGAACTGCACGGCGGTGCCCATCTCCTGCATGTTCATCAGCCAACTCGCCTCGCCCGCGACGTTGATGACCAGCGCCTCGGGATGCGCGATCTGCACCCCGATCGAGGCGGGCAGGCCATAGCCCATGGTGCCAAGCCCGCCCGAGGTCATCCAGCGGTTCGGCCCGTCGAAATGCAGGAACTGCGCGGCCCACATCTGGTGCTGGCCCACCTCGGTGGTGATGTAGCGGTCGGTGCCGCGGGTCAGGGCCTCCAGCCGTTCCAGCGCGTATTGCGGCTTGATGACCTTGTCCGAGCCGCGATAGGCGAGGCAGTTCACCTTCTTCCAGCCGTCGATCCGGCCCCACCATGTCGCCAGCGCCTCGCGGTTGGCCTTGCGGCCCCGCGCGGTCCAGATCTCCAGCAGGTCGGCCAGAACCGAGCCCACGTCGCCCACGATCGGAATGTCGACCCGGATGACCTTGTTGATCGACGACGGGTCGATGTCGACATGCGCCTTGATCGACTGCGGGCTGAAATCCGTGACCCGCCCGGTGATCCGGTCATCGAACCGGGCGCCGAGGTTGATCATCAGGTCGCAGCCATGCATGGCAAGGTTGGCCTCGTAAAGGCCGTGCATCCCCAGCATCCCCAGCCAGTTCCGCCCCGAGGCCGGATAGGCCCCCAGCCCCATCAGGGTCGAGGTGATCGGAAAGCCCGTGGCATCGACCAGTTCGCGCAGCGTGGCCGCGGCGGCGGGGCCTGCGTTGATGACGCCGCCGCCGGTGTAGAACACCGGGCGTTCGGCGGTTTCCATCAGCTCTGCCAGCTTCTCGATGGCGGCACGGTCACCCTTCACCTTCGGCTGGTAATGCGAGACACGCGCCTTTTCCGGCGGAACATAGGTGCCGGTGGCGAACTGCACGTCCTTCGGGATGTCGATCAGCACCGGGCCGGGGCGGCCGTGGGTGGCGACATGGAAGGCCTGGTGGATGGTGTCGGCCAGCTTGTCGGTTTCCTTCACCAGCCAGTTATGCTTGGTGCAGGGGCGGGTGATGCCGACGGTGTCGGCCTCCTGGAAGGCATCGTTGCCGATCAGGAAGGTGGGAACCTGCCCGGTCAGCACCACGATCGGGATCGAATCCATCAGCGCGTCGGTGATGCCCGTGACCGCATTGGTCGCGCCGGGCCCCGAGGTGACCAGAACGACCCCCGGCTTGCCGGTCGAGCGGGCATAGCCCTCGGCCATGTGGACCGCGCCCTGTTCGTGCCGCACGAGGATGTGGCGGATGTCGTTCTGCTGGAAGATCTCGTCATAGATCGGAAGCACGGCGCCGCCCGGGTAGCCGAAGACCACCTCCACGCCCTGATCCTTCAGGGCCTGCACCACCATCTTCGCTCCGGTCATCTGCTTCGTCATCGTCCGCATCCTCTGCGATCCCTACCGCCGTCGTTTCGCAACAAAAAACCCCCGGCTTTCGGTCGGGGGCGCATGGGGGCTGATCTGGCGTCCGTTACCGGCCCCTGCACCTGTTCCTGCCAAGTACGAGAATGCGCATCATTCCCAGCCCCTTTTGCTGCTGCGGGCGGACATTAGGGGGTGCCGTCAGGGGCGTCAATGGGCAAATCCTGCAATATTCTGTCGCCGGGCAATCGTTCGCTTGCCGTTTCTTGCGCGCGCGGCGGTTGTGTGGAAAGAAAGCGAAATCACGTTTGCGTGCGCGCCGCGGGGGCGGGGCCGGGGGCGGATTTGCGCCGCGGCGATTGCCCAAGCGTTAAGCATTTGACCTTGCAGGCGAATAGCCGCCTGCGCCGGTGTGGCTGCGGCTGGACAGAAGGGGGGCGGTCGTGCCAAGGTCGCGCAGCGGCGCCTGGCGGGCCCTGGCGCGGCGCACAACAAAACCGGGAGGACCCATATGGATCGTCGTTCATTCCTGACAAAGGCCACGGTCGGCGGGGCTGCTGCGGCCGGTGCGGCCGTGCTTGCCGCGCCCGCCATCGCGCAGTCGAGCCCCAAGGTGACCTGGCGGCTGACCTCGTCGTTCCCCAAGTCGCTCGATACCATCTATGGTGCCGCGCAGACCATGGCCGATGCCGTGTCGGCGATGACCGACGGCAACTTCCAGATCCAGGTCTTTGCCGCGGGCGAGATCGTGGGCGGGCTTCAGGCGATGGACGCGACGCAGGCGGGCACGGTCGAGGCCTGCCACACCGCCACCTATTACTACTGGGGCAAGGACCCGACCTGGGCGCTGGGCACCTGCGTGCCCTTCGGCCCCGACGCGCGGCAGATGAACGCCTGGTACTACTACACCGGCGGGCGCGATCTGCTGAACGGCTTCTATGGCAAGAACGGCCTTGTCGGCTTCCAGTGCGGCAACACTGGCGTGCAGATGGGTGGCTGGTACCGCAAGGAGATCAACACGCTTGACGACCTGAAGGGTCTGAAGATGCGGATCGGCGGCTTCGGCGGCAAGGTGCTGGCGCCGTTGGGCGTGGTGCCGCAGCAGATCGCGGGCGGCGACATCTATCCGGCGCTGGAAAAGGGCACCATCGACGCCGCCGAATGGGTCGGGCCCTACGATGACGAGAAGCTGGGCTTCTACAAGGTCGCGCCCTACTACTACTACCCCGGCTGGTGGGAAGGCGGCCCGGCGCTCTCGACGCTGGTCAACCTGCAGAAGTGGAACGACCTGCCCAAGAGCTACCAGGCCGCGCTGAAGACGGCGTGCCAGGCGGCCGACCTCGACATGATGGCGCATTATGACGCGGTGAACCCGGCGGCGCTGAAGCGGCTGGTGGCCAACGGCGCCAAGCTGCGCCCGTTCAGCCGCGAGATCCTCGAGGCGGCGTTCAACTCGGCGCAGTCGATCTATGCCGATCTGGAAAAGACCAACGCCGACTTCAAGACGATCTGGGAAAGCCAGAAGGCGTACTTCAACGATGCCTATCTGTGGGACCAGATCGCCGAATACAACTTCGACACGTTCATGATGCAGATGCAGCAGGCGGGCAAGCTCTAGGCCCCGGCGATGCGATCAGGAAGGCCCCGGGGGGTCCCCGGGGCCTTTTGCGTTCCGGGGGGCGGGGGCGCGCGCCAGGGCCCGCCCCCGCAAAGGGAGAGGGCGACCCCGGGGGGCCGCCCTGCCGCTGTCTGCCGGGGTGCCGTGGCTCAGTTGCCGATCTTCGGCACCGCGGGCGTGCCGAAGTTGGGCGTGCCAAGACCGCCCAGCCCGCCGCCGATCGGCGCGATTTCCGGCACCACGATCTTCACGTTCTTCACGTCCACCTGCGGCCCCTTGTAGCGCATCACCATCGCGGGGAAGGCCACCACAAGCGCGATCATCACCACCTGGATCACCACGAAGGGAATGGCCCCCCAGTAGATCTGCCCGGTGGTGACCGGCGCCATCGTCTTGCCCGTCACGCGATCCTTGTAGGGCTGCTTGGGCGCGACCGAGCGCAGGTAGAACAGCGAGAACCCGAAGGGCGGGTGCATGAAGCTGGTCTGCATGTTCACGCCGAGGATCACCCCGAACCAGATCAGGTCGATCCCCAGCTTCTCGGCCGCAGGGGCCAGCAGGGGCACGATGATGAAGGCCAGCTCGAAGAAGTCGAGGAAGAAGGCCAGGAAGAACACCAGGATCGACACCACGACGATGAACCCGATCTGCCCGCCGGGCAGCGAGGTCAGCAGGTGTTCCACCCACAGGTGCCCGTTCACCCCGTAGAAGGTCAGCGAGAAGACCCGGCTGCCGATCAGGATGAACATCACGAAGGACGACAGCCGCGTGGTCGAGGCCAGCGCCTGCCGGATCACGCCCATGTTCAGCCGCCCCTTCATCGCGGCCAGCAGAAGCGAGCCCACCGCCCCCATCGCGCCGCCCTCGGTGGGGGTGGCGATGCCCAGGAAGATCGTGCCCAGCACCAGGAAGATCAGCGCAAGCGGCGGGATCAGCACGATCACCACCTGCTGGGCCAGCCGGCTCATCAGCTTCAGCCCGAAGGCGCGGTTGGCCGCCGCCAGCAGATAGGCCACCAGCGCCCCGGCCGCCATCCCCAGGATGTCGGCGTTGTCGCCCTGGCTTGCCGTCAGATTGACGGTCGTAAGCCAGGCCACTGCCCCGGCGATGGCCAGCACCGCAAGAAGCGAGGTGACGCCCGACCCCAGCGTGCGCGCCTCGGCCGGCAGGGCGGGCACCAGATCGGGTTTGAAGATCGACAGCAGCAGGATGTAGAGCACATAGAGCAGCGTCAGCACCAGCCCCGGGATCATCGCGCCGCTGTAGATGTCGCCCACCGACCGGCCAAGCTGGTCGGCCAGCACGATCAGCACCAGGCTGGGCGGAATGATCTGCGCCAGCGT
This sequence comes from Pseudomonadota bacterium, assembly GCA_021845805.1. Taxonomy (GTDB): domain Bacteria; phylum Pseudomonadota; class Alphaproteobacteria; order Rhodobacterales; family Rhodobacteraceae; genus Solirhodobacter. Next base: position 33,214 of record JAJZVD010000015.1, read on the forward strand.
GCCCGAGGCGGCGATGACGCCCGAGGCCACGCGGCGGTCATAGCCGTAGCGCAGCATGATCGGCAGCGAGATCAGCCCCATCGCGATGACGGATGCCGCGACGACCCCGGTCGTGGCCGCCAGCAGCGCCCCCACGAAGATCACCGCATAGGCAAGCCCCCCGCGCACCGGGCCGAAGAGCTGGCCGATGGTATCCAGCAGGTCTTCGGCCATGCCGGATCGTTCCAGCACGATGCCCATGAAGGTGAAGAACGGGATGGCCAGCAATGTGTCGTTTGACAGCACCGCCCAGTCGCGTTCCGGCAGCGCCGCCAGCAGCGGCCAGTCCAGCGTGATGGACCCGCCCGAATGCGGCGCCAGCGCCACCCCGATGACAAAGAACATCAGCCCGTTCGCCGCCAGCGAGAAGGCCACCGGATAGCCCACAAGCAAGAAGACGATAAGCGAGGCGAACATGATCGGCGCCATGTTCTGCGCGATCAACTCGATCATTTCTTGATCTCCCCGGCCAGTGCCTCGCCTTCCAGTTCGGCCGCCTCATGGGCCGAGACGAAGGGGGTCGGGTCTTCCATGTCACCGCGCATGACCGCGATCTTCTTGATGATTTCCGAGACCCCCTGAACCGTCAGCAGCATGAACCCGCCCAGGATCAGCGCCTTGGCGGGCCACAGGATCAGCCCGCCCGCGCTGGACGACATCTCGCCGTCGCGGAAGCTCTTCAGCGTCCAGGGCAGCAGGTAGATGTCCATCAGCACGACGAAAGGCATCAGGAAGAAGATGTGGCCCAGAAGGTCGATCCAGTGCTGGGTGCGCCGCTTCAGCGCGCCATACAGGATGTCGATGCGGATGTGTTCGTTATGGCGCAGCGTGTTTGCGGCCGCCAGAAGGAAGGCTGCGCCATACAGATACCACTGCAGTTCCAGCCAGGCATTCGACGACACGTTGAAGATCTTGCGCACTGTCGCGTTGATGGCGCTGACAAGGATCGCAACTAGGATGAGCCACGCCACGGATTTTCCGATGGCCTCTGTCACCGCGTCGATGGCGCGGGACACTCGTAACAAGCCTCCCATAGGGGTCCCTTTCTTGGCGAGGGGCGGGGCCGGGGCGGCCCCTGATCCTGCTATGGCGCAGAAAACGACATCGGGTCAACGGGCTTGACTGGTGCCCGGGGGCGTTCAGGATGCGCGCGCGTTAACAGATGCGGAGACTGCCCAAGATGTCATCACTCCTGCTGCGCGTGCCCCATCCGCGCTTTTTCGCCTTTCTCGCGGTGTTCGTCTCTGCGGCGGGGGTGCTGTGGCTGGCGCTGCCGGGCCTGCCGCCCAGCGTGGCGATCGTGTCGGGGTTCGATACCGGCGCGGCCTTCTTCATCCTGTCCACCGTTCCGCTGTGGCGCGAGGCGCAGATCCCCATGATCCGCGCCCGCGCCGAGCGCGACGATGGCGGGCGCACGGCGCAGCTACTGGTGCTGCTCGTGGCGCTGGTCGCGGTGCTGATCTCGCTGGGCCTTGCGGTTCATCGCCCGGCCGGCCATGCGGCCATCGACCTGGCCGTGGTGGTGATCACGCTCGGGCTGGCCTGGGTGCTGGTGAACCTGATCTATGCGTTCCACTATGCCAACCTGTTCTACGGCCAGTGGAAGGGGACCGATCGCGGCGGGCTGGCGTTTCCGGGCGAACATCCGCCCGTCTTCGTGGATTTCTGCTACTTTTCCTTTGTCATCGGCATGACCTGTCAGGTCTCGGACGTGGCGATCACCCATCCCGTGCTGCGCCGCACGGCGCTGGTGCACGGGCTGGTGGCGTTCTTCTTCAACCTCGGTGTGCTTGCGCTGACGATCAACGTGCTGGCCGGGGTGCTGTAGGGCGGGGGCGTCAGGGCCCGATCAGATCCCAGCGGTTGCCGAAGGGATCGCGCCAGACGGCCACGCGGCCATAGGGTTCGTGGCGCGGCGGCTCCTCGAAGGTGACGCCCGCCGCCAGCATCGCGGCATGGTCGCGGCCGAAATCGTCGGTCTGCAGGAAGAACCCCACCCGCCCGCCGGTCTGGTTGCCCTGGGCGGCCTCTTGCGCCGCACCCTCGGCCCGGGCCAGCAGAAGGCGGCAGCCGCCCCCCGGCGGTTCCACCACCACCCAGCGCTTGCGGCCCTGGTCGATATCGTCCACCAGCCGGAAGCCGAGCGAGCCGACATAGAACGCCAGCCCCGCCGCGTAATCCGGCACCAGCACCGCCACCAGGCTCAGCCGCGCGCCGGTCATCCCTTTTGGGGGATCCCGTCGGGCAGGGTGATCCGCGCCACCTGTTCGGCGATCGGGTCGACCGACAGGGGATGCAGCGCCGCGCCATGCCGGGCCGGGTCGCCGATCGGCTGCCAGCGGCCCTCCTTGTAGATTTCCAGACCCGAGAACCGCGCCTTGTAGCCCATCTTCCGGCTGCCCGGGACCCAGTAGCCGAGATAGACGAAGGGCAGCCCCGCCTCGCGGGCAAGCTGCACATGGTCCAGGATGATGTAGGTGCCCAGCGAATCCTGCGGCCGGTCGGGTTCGTAGAAGGAATAGACCATGCTCAGCCCGTCATCGAGCACGTCCGTCAGGCAGACGGCGGTCAGGCTGCGGCGGCGGGTGCGGGCGGGGCTGGGTTCGGAATACTCGATCACCCGGCTGCGCACCGGCGTTTCCTCGATCATCGCCGCGAATTCGAAGATGTCCATGTCGGCCATGCCGCCATCGGCGTGCCGGCTGTCAAGATAGCGGCGGAACAGCGCGTACTGGTCCTCGGTGGCCCAGGGGCTCGTCGCCTCGCGCTGAAGGGCGGCGTTGCGCTTCAGCGTGCGCTTCTGGCTTCGGCTGGGCACGAAATCCGCCACCCGGATGCGCGCCGACAGGCAGGCCGAACATTCGGCACAGGACGGGCGGTAAAGCACGTTCTGGCTGCGCCGGAACCCTTGTTTCGACAGCGAGTCGTTCAGCCGTTCCGCGCGGTCGCCCTGCAGGGCCGTGAACAGCTTGCGTTCCATCCGCCCGTCCAGATACGGACAGGGTTGCGGGGCCGTCACATAAAACTGAGGCGCGATCGGAAGGGTATGTCGCATCTCTGGGCACAGGCTGGGGCGGGGATACGATGATGACGTTACCAAGACAGCGCCCGCGCGCCAAGTGCCGAGTTTGCGCCCCTAGTGGCGACCGCTTTGGTTGAGCGCCACTGTGCCGAGCAGCCGATCGCCCAGCCCCTGCGCCCGCGCCCCGGTGGCCATCATCACCACCGACACCAGTTGCGGCAGCACCATCGCGATCGAGACGGTATAGACCAGCGTATGCGCGAAAGCCGTCACCGGGTCAAAGCCGCGCCCGTCCAGCCGCCGGAACTCCAGCGCCACGAAGCGCATCCCCCAGGTGGCCGAGCGCGCGCTGAGCGTGGCCCAGCGATAGAGAAAGTTCACCGCCATGAACAGCAGCGGCAGGAACAGCAGCGCCAGGAAGGCCGTGAAGGGCACCGCCAGCGCCGTCAACAGCGCCACGATGACCGTGTCGATGACCCAGGCGACCAGCCGCTTGGCCGGAACGTCGCGGTAGAATTCAGGCTGCAAGGCAGGGTCGGGCAGGCGGGAATAGGGGCTGTCGGCCAGCATCGGGGGCTCCGGCAAGGTAGGGGCGGCCCGTGGGGGCCGCCCGAAAGATCTGAACCTGCGGCGTCAGTCGGCCGCCGGGGTCTCGCCCGACGACCGGGCGGCACGGGCGCGTTCGTCCATGAAGGCGTCGAACTCGGTCTTGTCCTTGGCGTCGCGCAGGCGCTTCAGGAAGGCTTCGAACGCCTCCTGCTCTTCCTCCAGCCGACGCAGGGTGTCGGCCTTGTAGCTGTCGAAGGCCGAGTTGCCCGAGGGCCGGAAATCGTGGCGGCACATCCCGCCCCGGCCGCGCCAGGCGTCGCGGGCCTGGCCGTGCATCTCGTCGCGGTGTTGGCGCCAGCCGGCGCGGCAGCTTCCATTGAACATCCGTCTGCTCCAGATCATGTAGGCAAGAAGGGCGAGGCCGAGCGGCCAGAAGAGAACGAAGGCCAGAACCGTGGCGGCGATCCACGCGGGCTTGCCGCGTTCGTCGAGCCAGTCCTGTGCCTGGGACGGCCAGGCGGTGATCGCGGTCATCGGAAACTCCTGTGCGAGACCATGTGAATGCGTTTCACATCACCCGAGATCGGAATGCCGCCGCGCCGCGTCAAGAGGTGATGTGAAAGATTTTCACATCAGGCCGGAGCGGCCTGTCAGGCGGTGAAGGGCGCAACCGTGGCCCCGGTGATCCGCAGCAGGTCGGCAGGGGCGATGGCGAAGATGTGGCGCGGCGTGCCCGCGGCGGCCCAGACGACGGGAAAATCCATCAGCCGTGGATCGAGGTAGGTGGGCACCGGCGCAAGGTGGCCCACCGGCGACACGCCGCCGATGGCAAAGCCGGTTTCGGCGCGCACCAGATCGGCATCCGCGCGCCCCAGCGCCTCGCCCGCCAGCGCGCTTGCCAGCGCCGCGCTGACCTGGTTGCCGCCCGCGGTCAGGAACAGCCGCACATGGCCCGACACCTCGCCGCGGAAGATGATCGATTTCACGATCTGGTCCAGCGCGCAGCCCGCCACGGTCGCGGCCTGCGCGGCGGTGCGGGTATCCTCGGTCGCCGCCACGATCGGGCAGGCGAGCCCTGCCGCCTCCAGCGCGGCGGTCACGCGGTTCAGGCTTTTCGACATCGTCTCCTCCGGTTCGGGGGCAGAGTGTCGGCGCGGGCGGCCGGATGCAACCCCCGTTGACCCCACCCGGACGGCGGCCCATCCTTGCCGCCATGACCTTCGCCGCCCGCCTGACCCGCGCGCCGATCGCCTTCGACGCCGCCGCGGGCGCCGAGGCCGCGGCCGCCTTCGCCGACCTCGCCCCGGAACTGCGCGCCCTGCTGGGCGGCACCGCCGGGTGCAGCCCCTACCTCAAGGGCCTGATGACGCGCGAGGCCGACTGGCTGCGCGCGGCGCTGGCGGGGGCGCCCGAGGCCGCGCTTGCCGATGAACTCGCCCGGGTCGATGTGCCGCTCGAGGCGCTGGGGGCCCGCCTGCGGCAGGCCAAGCGCCGGGTGGCGCTGCTGGCCGCGCTGGCCGATCTGGGTGGGGTCTGGCCGCTCGAGGCCGTCACCGGCGCGCTGACGGCGCTGGCCGACCGGGCGGTGGATCTTGCGCTGCAACGCCTGGTGGCCGAAGAGATCCGCCGCGGCAAGCTGCCCGGCGCCGTGCCCGAGGATGCGGCGGTGGCAGGTGGCATGGTGGCGCTGGCGATGGGCAAGATGGGGGCGGGCGAGCTGAACTACTCGTCCGACATCGACCTGATCTGCCTTTTCGACGAAACCCGCTATGGCGACGCGGTGCAGGAGGCGCGCGCGGCCTTCGTCCGCGTCACGCGCAGGATGACCGCGCTGCTGTCGGATCTGACGGCCGAGGGCTATGTGTTCCGCACCGACCTGCGGCTGCGCCCGGATGCCGCTGTCACCCCGGTCTGCCTGTCGATGGGGGCGGCCGAGCAGTATTACGAGGGCGAGGGCCGCACCTGGGAACGCGCGGCCTATATCAAGGCGCGGCCCTGCGGGGGCGACATCGCGGCGGGCGCGCGGTTCCTGACCACGCTGACCCCCTTTGTCTGGCGCCGCCACCTCGACTTCGCCGCCATCCGCGACGCGCATGACATGCGGCTGCGCATCCGCCGCCACAAGGGGCTGCACGGGCCCATCGTGCTGGAAGGGCACAACATGAAGCTGGGCGTGGGCGGCATCCGGGAAATCGAGTTCTTCACCCAGACCCGCCAGCTGATCGCCGGGGGGCGCGACCCCTCGCTGCGCGTCCGCGGCACGGTCGAGGGGCTCGCCCGGCTTGCGGCGGCGGGTTGGGTGACCGCCGACGATGCCGCGGCGCTGACCGCCCTTTACCGCGACCACCGCGAGGTGGAACACCGCCTGCAGATGGTGCAGGACGCCCAGACCCACGACCTGCCCGGCAATCCCGAGGGCTTCGACCGGCTTGCCCGCTTTCTGGGCGAGGGCGACACCGCCCGCTTCCGCGCCGGCCTGAAGGACCGGCTGACCCGGGTTGCGTCGCTGACCGAGGGGTTCTTCGCCCCCGGCGAGGCCGAGGCCGGGCCCGAGCTGTCGCAGGCGGCGCAGGCGGTCGTGCAGGGCTGGCGCGCCTATCCGGCCCTGCGCTCGGCCCGGGCGCAGGAGATCTTCCGCCGCCTGCGGCCGGCGATCCTGAAACGGCTGGCCGGGGCGGCCGACCCCGAGGCGGCGCTGCGTGCCTTCGACGGCTTCCTGGCCGGGCTGCCCGCCGGTGTGCAGCTTTTCGCGCTGTTCGAGGCCAACCCCCAGCTGATCGACCTGATCGTTGACATCGCCGCCACCGCGCCGACGCTCGCGCTCTACCTCTCGCGCAATGCGGGCGTTCTGGATGCGGTGATCGGCGGCGCCTTCTTCGCCCCCTGGCCGGGGCGTGCGGCGCTGGAGGCGGCGCTGGCCGCCGCCTTGGCCGAGGCGGCCGACTATGAACGCAAGCTCGATGCCGCCCGCGCCTGGATGAAGGAATGGCACTTCCGCATCGGCGTACATCACCTGCGCGGGCTGATCGACGCCTTCGAGGCAGGCGGGCAATATGCCGATCTGGCGGCGGCGGTGGTGGGCGCGCTGTGGCCGCCCTGCGTGGCCGAGTTCGCGCGCAAGCACGGCACCCGGCCGGGGCGGGGGGCGGTGGTGCTGGGCATGGGGTCGCTGGGTGCCGGGCGGCTTCATTCCGACAGCGACCTTGACCTGATCGTCATCTACGACCCGGCGGGGGTGGAGGCCTCGGACGGCCCGCGCCCGCTGGCCGCGCGCGCCTATTACGCCCGGCTGACCCAGGCGCTGGTCACCGCGCTGACCGTGCCGATGGCGCAGGGCCGACTTTACGAGGTTGACATGCGGCTGCGGCCGTCGGGGCGGCAGGGGCCGGTTGCGACCTCGTTCGCCGCGTTCCGCGATTACCAGCGCAGCGAGGCCTGGACATGGGAACATCTGGCGCTGACCCGGGCGCGGGTGCTGGCAGGCGACGGGGCGCTTGGCGCCGAGGTCGAAGCCTTCCGGCGCGCACTGCTGGTCGAAAAGAGCGGCGGGGCGACGGTGGTGGCCGACGTGGCCGACATGCGCGCCCGGCTTGCCGCGGCGCAGGGGGCGGCGGCGTTCTGGGATGCCAAGCGCGGCCCCGGGCGGCTGATGGACATCGAGCTTCTGGCGCAGATGCTGGCCCTGCAATCCGGCGCCGCGGCGCGCGCGGTCGAGCCGCAGTTGCGCGCCGGGGTGCGGGCGGGGTTTTTGCCGGATGACGCGGAAACGGCGCTTCTTGCCGCTTACCGGCTCTGCTGGCGACTGCGATGTGCTACGAAGTTGCTGGGGGACAGGTCGGTCGAGTCGCTCGGGGGCGGCGCACGGGCGATGATCCTGCGGGAAACCGATGCCCCCGACATGGACAGGCTGGCCGCACGGCTGGCCGCGGTGACGACGGCCGCGGCGGCGGTGGTGGAGCGCAGGCTCAGCCCGCAGGAGGCACCGGATGGGGAGGCGGATGATGCGCGCGGATGAGGTGGACCCCAAGGGGCTGATGCGCGAGGCCTACCGGATCGAGGGCATCACCGAAAGCGAATGCCGCTCGATCTTCATGGACTGGGCGCTGGGTCTGCCCGCGGTCGACCCGCATGAGGCGATCCGGGTGATGCTGGCCACCTATTGCGCGGCAGCGCCGGACCATCCGATGACCCGGGTGCTGACCGCGGGGCTGGTGCCCGCCGACACGCCGCGCCGCCGGGGCGGCCGCGCGGCGCGGGTATCGACCTGACCGCGCCTCAGCGCCGCGGCAGGGCGGCCGCGGCCCGGGCCAGCGCCACGATGCCGTCCCAGTCGCCGCGGACCATCAGATCCTTCGGCGCGACCCAGCTTCCGCCGACACAGAGCACGTTCGACAGGCCCAGGTAATCGCCAACGTTCTTCGGGCTGACCCCGCCGGTCGGGCAGAAGCGGACCTGCGGGATCGGCGCGCCGATCGCCTTCAGCGCGGGCGCGCCCCCGTTCGCCTCGGCGGGGAAGAACTTCTGCACCCGGTAGCCGCGTTCCAGCAGGGCCATCACCTCTGACGCGGTGGCCGCGCCGGGCAGCAGCGGCAGGTCCGCATCCTCGCAGGCCGCAAGGATGCGCTCGGTCGCCCCCGGCGAGACGCCGAACCGCGCGCCCGCCGCCACCGCCGCGGTCACGTCTGCCGGGGTCAGCAGCGTGCCCGCCCCCACGACCCCGCCCGGCACCCGCGCCATCGCGCGGATCGCATCCAGCGCCACCGGGGTGCGCAGCGTCACCTCGAGCACCGGCAGCCCCCCCGCCACCAGCGCGCGCGCCAGCGGTTCGGCATGGGCCAGTTCGTCGATCACGAGCACGGGGATCACGGGGGCCAGGCGGCACAGCGCCTCGGCCTGCTGGGATGCGTCTTGCGGGGTCATGGGGCCTCCTTCGGGCGGGATCGCGGGCGGATGCGTGCGCCTCCGGCGGGGATATTTGGGCCAGAAAGAACGGGAGGGGAAGGGGGCGCCCCGCCTCGGGCCGTGCGCACGGGGGAGACGGGGCGCTTTCTCTCTGGGCGGTCATCGGCGTCCCCGCCTGTACCGCGCCACCTGTCTTCCCGATCTTCCTTTCTTTCTGGTTAAAATATCCCCGCCGGAGGCATTGACTGTTTTTCAGGCCGCGGCAGGGCGCGCGGGTCAGAGGATGGTCGCGGCACCGCTGGTGGCGGGGCCCACGTTGCGGCGGAAGACCTCGAACATCTCGCGCCCGGTTCCCTGGGCGTTGGTGCTCAGATCCGCGCGCACCGGGGGGCGGCGGTCGAAATCGGGGGCCAGCACGCTCAGCGTGCCCGCATCGGCATCGAGCCGGATCACGTCGCCGTCGCGCACCCGGGCAAGCGGGCCGCCATCGGCCGCCTCGGGGCAGACGTGGATCGCGGCGGGCACCTTGCCCGAGGCGCCCGACATCCGCCCGTCGGTGACCAGCGCCACCCGCAGTCCGCGGTCCTGCAGCACGGCGAGCGTGGGGGTGAGCGAGTGCAGTTCGGGCATCCCGTTGGCGCGCGGGCCCTGGAAGCGGACGACGACGACGGTGTCGGAGGTGAACTCTCCGGCCCGGAAGGCGCGCTTGACGTTCTCCTGGTCGTGGAAGACGCGGGCGGGGGCCTCGATCACATGCCGGTCGGGCGCCACGGCCGAGATCTTGATGACCCCGCGGCCAAGGTTGCCCGTCAGCTGCTTCAACCCGCCTTCGGGCTGGAAGGGCGAGGCCGCGGGGCGCAGGATGCGGTCGTTCAGCGTCCGGGCCGGGCCCTCGGCCCAGGCCAGCCTGCCGTCGACGAGCTTCGGTTCGCGAGTGTAAAGCGCGAGCCCGTCGCCCGCGACCGTCTTGGTGTCGGGGTGCAGCAGGCCCGCGTCGAGGAGTTCGCCGATCATGTAGGCAAGCCCCCCCGCCGCGTGGAAGTGGTTCACGTCGGCCATGCCGTTGGGATAGACCTTGGCCATCAGGGGGGTCGCGGCCGAGATGTCGGCGAAATCCTCGAGATCGAGGATCACGCCCGCGGCGCGCGCCATGGCGGGCAGGTGGATCACGAGGTTCGTGGACCCGCCGGTGGCCATCAGCCCCACGAGCCCGTTGACGAAGGTGCGTTCGTCCAGGATGTCTGCCGCGGGCGTGTAGGCGTTGCCGAGTGCCGTGATCTGTGCCGCGCGTTCGGCGCCCGCGATCGTCAGCGCCTCGCGCAGCGGCGTGCCCGGATTGACGAAGGAGGCGCCCGGCAGGTGCAGGCCCATGATCTCCATCAGCATCTGGTTGGTGTTGGCGGTGCCGTAGAAGGTGCAGGTGCCGGGGCCGTGATAGCTGGCCATTTCGGCCGCCATCAGCTCGGCCCGGCCGATTTCGCCGGTGGCGAACTTCTGGCGGACCTTCGACTTCTCGTCATTGGGCAGGCCCGAGGTCATCGGCCCCGCGGGCAGGAACACCGCGGGCAGGTGGCCGAAGGTGGCCGCGGCCATCACGAGGCCGGGCACGATCTTGTCACAGACGCCGAGGAACAGCGCCGCATCGAAGGTGTTGTGGCTGAGGGCCACGCCCGCCGCCAGCGCGATCACATCACGCGAGAAGAGCGACAGTTCCATCCCCGCCTGGCCCTGGGTGACCCCGTCGCACATCGCGGGCACGCCGCCTGCCACCTGGGCGGTGGCGCCGGCCCGGCGCACCGCGGCGCGGATCAGGGCGGGGTAGCCTTCGTAGGGCTGATGGGCCGAGAGCATGTCGTTGTAGGCAGTGACGATCCCGATGTTCGGGGCCCGCCCTTCGGCCAGCGCGTCCTTGTCGGTGCCCATCGCGGCATAGGCATGGGCCTGGTTGCCGCAGGCGAGGTGCGCGCGGGCGGTGCCGCTGTCGCGCGCGCGGGCCATCTGATCCAGATAGCGGCGGCGGCTTTCGGCGGAACGGGCGCGGATGCGGTCGGTGACGCGGGCGATGGTGCTGTTGAGGGGCATGGGGCTTCCTTCGGCGCGGAATCGGGGCGCGGGCGGCTGGCGCGGTGGCGAGATGCGGGTAGCATACACCGTTAGCGCTAACAATGCAAATTGCGCAGGCCCGATGGGCAGAGTCCGGCCCAGCGGGCGGTTTTCCGTCCGTGGCGGTGACGGCCGACGGGCCGGGGCGGCGCGGCCCGGATCGGCTGAACGGTCTTTCCCGCCGCCGCAGGAGCGGCTAGGGAAGGGGCATGACCGAGACATCGAACCTTTCGCCGCGCCCCGTCGTGCGGCTGTCGTCCAGGGCCGAAGCGCGCGCGATCCGCTTCGGCTTTCCCTGGGTCTATGCCGACGAGCTGGTGCTGGACCGGCGCACCAAGGCGCTGGCCCCCGGCACACTGGCCGTGCTGGAGGATGCCGACCGCAAGCCGATGGGGCTGGTGACGGTGAACCCGGCCTCGAAGATCGTGGCCCGGATGATCGACCGCGATCCCGCCGCCGTGGTGGACGAGGGCTGGTTTGCCGCCCGGCTGGCCACCGCGCTTGGCTTGCGCGCGCGGCTGTTCGACGCGCCCTTCTACCGGCTGGTGCATGCCGAGGCCGACGGGCTGCCGGGCGTGGTGATCGACCGCTTCGGCGATGTGGCCGTGGTGCAGCCGAACGCCGCCTGGGCCGAGGCGCTGATGTCGCCGCTGGCCGCGGCGCTGGCGGCGGTGACGGGGGTCACCACAATCGTCAAGAACGGCACCGGGCGGGCCCGGAGCCTGGAGGGGCTGGCCGAAGAGACGGTGGTGCTGCGGGGGGCGGTGTCGGCGCCGGTGGCGGTGCAGATGAACGGCGCGACCTACCTGGCCGATGTGCTGGGCGGGCAGAAGACCGGGCTTTTCTTCGACCAGCGGCCGAACCATGGCTTTGCCCAACGGCTGGCCCGGGGGGCGCGGGTGCTGGATGTCTTCAGCCATGTGGGCGGCTTTTCGCTGGCCTGTCTGGCGGGGGGGGCGGATCATGCGCTGGCGGTCGACAGTTCGGCGCCCGCGCTGGGGCTGGCCGCCGAGGGCGCGGCGCGGATGGGGTTGGGCGCGCGCCTTGCCACCCGGCAGGGCGATGCCTTTGCGGTGATGGAGGCGCTGGCGGCCGAGGGGGCGCAGTTCGACGTGGTGGTCTGCGACCCGCCCGCCTTCGCGCCCGGCAAGCAGGCGCTGGAGGCGGGCCTGCGCGCCTATGAGCGGGTGGCACGTCTGGCCGCGCCGCTGGTGGCGCCGGGCGGCTATCTGGGCCTCTGCTCCTGCTCGCATGCGGCGGATCTTGGCGCGTTCCGCACCGCCTCGACCCGGGGGATCGGGCGGGGCGGGCGCCGGGGGCAGATCCTGCACACGGGTTTTGCCGGGCCCGATCATCCGATGCTGCCGCAACTGGCCGAAACCGCCTATCTCAAGGCGCTGTTCTACCGGCTTGACGGGTGAAGGCGGTTCTCGACGCCTGCGTTCTCTATCCCACGGTGCTGCGCGAGGTTCTGCTGGGCGCGGCGCGGGCGGGGCTGTATCAGCCGCTGTGGTCGGCGCGCATCCTCGAGGAATGGGCCCGCGCGGCGCGCAAGCTCGGCCCCGCGCAAGAGGCGCTGGCGCGCGGCGAGATCGCGCTGGCGCGTGCGGGGTTCCCGCGCGCCGAGGTGGCCGCGCAACCCGCGCTGGAGGCCCGGCTGTGGCTGCCGGACCCGGCCGATGTGCATGTGCTGGCGGTCGCGGTGGCGGCCGGGGCGGATGCGATCGTGACCTTCAACGCGCAGGATTTTCCCCGTGGCGACATGGCGGCGCAGGGGCTCGACCGGCTTGACCCGGACGGGTTCCTGCTGGCGCTGGACCGGGGCACGGTGGCCGCGGTGGCCGAGGCAGTGCGGGCCGAGGCGGAACGGCTGTCGGGCCAGCCGCAGCCGATCCGGGCGCTGATGAAACGCGCCGGGCTGCCGCGGCTGGGCAAGGCGCTGGCAGGCTAGGCGGGCAAGGGCGGCCGGACGCGCGGTATCGCTAGGCCGGGGGAGCAGCGCGCAGCGCCCCCGGGCCAGCGCCCGACCGCCCCCCGGGCGGGCGCTTCGGCGCCGGTCCAAGCGGGCTCACCCGTGGGAGGGGCCTTGCCATAAGGCGCAGACCTTCGCCGGTGCAGCGCCCCCCCGCGGTCGGGCGCTGTCCCTCTGGTGTGGGGGGCGGGGTAGCCGGGCGCTACGGCTCCGCCCAGCCCGGGGAACAGCGCGAAGCGCCCCCGGGCCAGCGCCCGACCGCCCGGACGGGCGGGCGCTTCGGGAGCGTCGGCGGCGGGCTCACCCTCGGGAGATGCCGCGCCATAAAGCGCAGACCGTCACCGTGGCAGCGCCCCCCCGCGGTCGGGCGCTGTCCCTTTGTGGTGTGGGCAGGGTAGCCGGGCGCTACGGCTCCGCCCAGCCCGGGGAACAGCGCGAAGCGCCCCCGGGCCAGCGCCCGACCGCCCGGACGGGCGGGCGCTTCCTTGCCGAACCGCGCGGGCTCACCCGTGGGAGAGGCCTTGCCATAAAGCGCAGACCTTCGCCGGTGCAGCGCCCCCCCGCGGTCGGGCGCTGTCCCCTTGGTGTGCGGGGCAAGGTGGACAACCGCGCCTTCCCCCCCGGCCCGGGCGTCAGGGCAGCGGGCCGTCCTGCAGCGCATAGGCCCGATAGGCCGCCCGCAGCCAGAGCCGACGCAAGGGCGGCAGCGGGAAGCGGCGCGGGGGCTGGCGCATCAGGGCGGGGATCGCGGTGGGGATGCCTGCGATCAGCCCCGCCGCCAGCGCTCCGCCAAGCGAGGCGGGTGCCACGCCGTTGCCATGCCAGCCAAAGGCCGCGAACAGCCCCTTTGCCCCCGGGACCGGCCCCACGAAGGGCGCAAGGCTGCCCGTCAGGCAGACGAAGCCCGCCCATTCATGCGCGACCTCGACCCCCGCCCAGGCGGGAAAGAGACGCCGGAACTCGGCACGGACGCGGGCTGCGGTCGCGGCCTCGGCCTTGGGCGTGGCCGAGGTGCCGCCGCGCATCCCGAACAGGAAGCGGCCATCCGGAAGGTGGCGGAAATAGTGCAGCAGGTGGCGGGTGTCGTAGCTCATGATCGGGGTGGTGAACCCCTGCGCCCGCTTTTCCGCCGGGCTCAGCGGTCGGGTCATCAGGATCGCCGATTGCGCAGGCAGGGTGCGGCCCGCGATCCAGGGCGGCAGATCTTCCGAGGAATAGCCGTTCGTCGCCACCAGCACCCGCCGGGCGCGCAGCGTGCCGCCGGGGGTGGTCAGCCGCCAGGTGGCGCCCTCGGGGGCCAGATCGGTGACCGGGCTCTGGCCGTGGATGCGGACGCCCGCGGCCTGCGCGGCGCGGGCGAGCCCTTCGGCATAGGCCAGCGGATGCAGCGGAAAACCCGCCTCGACCACCAGCGCGCCGTGAAAGCCGGGGCCCGCCAGCCCATGTTCGGCCAGCGCCTCGGGGGGAAGCAGCTCGGCGGTCTCGCCGTAGAGGCGGCGCTTGTCGTCGGCCTCCTGCACAAGGGCCGCGAACGCGCGCGGCGAATGGGCAAGGCAGATGTCGCCCGCGGGGCCCTGGCGGGCGTCGATCCCTTCGCCGGCAAGGAGCGCCGCCACCCGTTCGATCGCGCGGTGCTGAAAGTCGCGGAAATCGCGCGCGCCTCCTTCGCCCACCCGTGCCACGATCTGCCGGTCGCCAAGCTTTGCGCCGCCCAGACAGCAGAAGCCGCCGTTGCGCCCCGACGCGCCCCAGCCGGGCTGACCGGCCTCGAGCACCGCCACATCGGCGCCGTGGGTGCGCGCCAGCTCCAGCGCGGCGTTCAGCCCGGCGTAGCCCGCGCCGATCACCGCCACCTCGGCCCGCGCCTCGCCTGCCAGCGCGGGACAGGGGATCGGGGCAGGCAACGAGGCGCGCCAGTGGCTGTCGGGCCAGCGCGAGGTGTCATAGGCCGGGGCTTCGTAGAGATGGCGCAAGGGCTCTGTCCGGTGGTGGTGCGGGCCGGGGCCATGGTGCGGCGTTCCGCGCGCGGGCGCAACCGGCAAGGCGGCGGATGTCGCTTGCGGGCGGTGCGGCGGTCGCAAGCGGCAGGGCGCCATTCATGGCGCGCCGACGTCGACCGGCGCGCCCGGTCCGTTCCCGCGGTCTGCAGGCCACCCGCGCAATCGGGGCGCCATGAAGGCGCTCCCTACGATGTGCCGGACCTCGCGCGGCCCGTGCAGCCGAAGCCGCAATTGCGCCCCGAGGCCGCAAAACATGGCGACCCGCGCCGATCACCGCCACCTTGGCCTGCGCCGCGCCCTGACGCGCGGGCGCCGGATCCGGGGGCTGCCGCGCGGCAGGCGCGTGGCGTCGGCCCAGCGCGAGGTGTCATGGGCAGGGGGTCCGCAGAGACGATGCAGCGGCTATCTGTCCGGTGGGAGTGTGGACGGCGCCACGGGGGTGGCCCGGGCTGCGCGACCCGCGCCGCAGGGTGCGCATCCATTGCGCACCGGAGCTGACCGAAGAGCCCCATCCGTTCCGCGGGGTGGTTGATCCCTCTGCGCGCCGGGTGCGCCATGAAGGCGCACCCTACGGTTTGGGTGAGGATTGCGACGCCGGACGGCCGCGATGAAGGGCACGCTCTATGGCCTCGTGCGGGGGCGCGCGCCGGGTGCGCCATGAAGGCGCACCCTACGGTTTGGGGCCCGAGAGGGCCAAGCCTGTGCGGCGCGGATCGGGCATCGGTCGCGGGGTGCCGAGCATGTCGTAGGGTGCGCATTCATTGTGCACCGGAGCCGCACGGCGCACCGGAGCCGCGCGGCGCGCCCGGTCCGTTCCCCGGGGTCTTCGGGCCATCCGCGCAAGCGGTGCGCCGTGAAGGCGCACCCTACGGCTTGGGCCAGACCTTTGCCCGTCCCCCCACCGCGCAAGGGCCTTCGGCGGGCCCGATTGCCTCGCCGGGCGGGCCGCGCTAGGTCTGGGCCGCCATGACAGAGGAGAGCGCCATGGGACTGGAAGACGCCAAGGGCGAGGTCGATACCGCCTTCACCCGCAAGGACCGCCGCGGGCTGGCCTGGGAAAACGCCTTCGGGGGGGCCACGTCCTTTCTGCGCCGGACCTATACGAAGGATCTGACCGGGGTGGACCTGGCGATCACCGGCGTGCCCTTCGACCAGGCGGTGACGCATCGCACCGGCACCCGCTTCGGCCCCCGCGCGATCCGCGAGGCGAGCGCGCTGCAACCCTTCGATCCGCCCTATGGCTGGGGCTTCTCGCCGCTGGAGGAGTTCTCGATCGTCGATTACGGCGATCTGGCCTTCGACTATGCGAAGGTTGCGGATTTCCCGGATGCGCTGACCGCGCATATCCGCACGATCCTGGCGGCCGGGGCGGGCACGGTCACGCTGGGGGGCGACCACTACATCACCTTCCCGATCCTGAAGGCCTATGCCGAGCGGTTCGGCCCGCTGAGCCTGATCCATTTCGATGCCCATTCCGACACCTGGCCCGATGACGATTTCAGCCGGATCGATCATGGCACCATGTTCTACAAGGCGGTGAAGTCGGGGATCATCGACCCCGCGCGGTCTGTCCAGATCGGCATCCGCACCCATAACGACGACTATCTGGGCGTGCATGTGATCGACGCCCGTGCGGTGCATGAAAAGGGCACCGCCGCCGCCGTGGCCCGCGTGAAGGAAATCGTGAGCGATCATGCAGCCTATGTGACCTTCGACATCGACGCGCTCGACCCCTCGGTCGCGCCGGGCACCGGCACGCCGGTCTGGGGCGGGCTGCAGTCCTGGCAGGCGGCGGCGATGCTGCGCGACCTCGAGGGGATCAACATGGTCGGCGGCGACATCGTCGAGGTTTCGCCCGCCTATGACACGACCGGCGCCACCGCCATCGCCGGGGCGCATGTTGCGACCGAGCTGATGTGCCTGTTCTGCGCGAACCGCCGGTAAGGGGTGGGCGTCACCCGGCCTGGGGGCGGCGCTGTCCTTGTGGGGTGAGGGGCAGGGTGGCCGGACGCGCGGCCTCCCCCCGGCCCGGGGAGCAGCGCGCAGCGCCCCCGGGCCAGCGCCCGACCGCCCCCCGGGCGGGCGCTTCGTTGCGGTCCCGCGCGGGCTCACCCGCGGGAGGAGCCGCGCCATAAAGTACAGACCTTCACCCGCTCAGCGCCCACCCGCGGTCGGGCGCTGTCCCTTTGGTGTGTGAGGCGGGGTGGCCGGACGCCGCGCCTCCTCCCGGCCCGGGGAGCGGCGCGAAGCGCCCCCGGGCCAGCGCCCGACCGCCCCCCGGGCGGGCGCTTCGGGAGCGGACCAAGCGGGCTCACCCGTGGGAGGGGCCTTGCCATGAAGCGTAGACCTTCGCCGGTGCAGCGCCCACCCGCGGTCGGGCGCGGGCCCTGTGGTGTGAGAGGCAGGGTGGCCGGACCCAACACATCCCGCCCGCCCGGCAAGCCGCGCGCAGCGCCCACCCACGGTCGGCCGCCGTCCCTCTCGGGGGCGGGCGGAGGCGCTAGCCCCGGCCCCAGCCGCTCGTCAGCCGTTCGACAGCGGCGATCCGGTCGCGGCTGGCAGGGTGGCTCATCAGCCAGGCCGGGCCCTGGCCGCCGCCGCCCCAGGCGCCCAGCTTGCCCAGCAGCGACAGCAGCGGCGCGGGGCCCAGCCCGGCCTTGGCCAGCAGCGCCGCCGCCCAGGCGTCGGCCTCGTATTCGTCCTCGCGGCTGAGGCGCGCCGACAGCGCCTGCGCGGCCAGCCCGGCAAGCCAGGGGCCCAGCCCGGGCACAAGGCGGCCGACCACCGCGGCCAGCGCGGCGCGCAGCGCGTTCTGGGCGGTGAAGTCCAGCATCCGCCGCCGGGCGTGCCCCAGCGCCACATGGCCCAGCTCATGCGCGACGACGGCCGTGATCTCCTCGGCCGACACCGTGCCGCTGCGATAGGCCTCGTAGAACCCGCGCGTCAGGAAGACCTGGCCGTCGGCGGCGGCGAGCCCGTTGACGGCGGGCACCTCGTAGATCCGCACGACCACCTGCGGCACCCCGAGCGCCGCCGCCAGCCGGGCGCAGACCCCGAGCAGCGCCACATCATGCAGGGGCGACGAGCGCGCGTTCAACTCGCGCAGGGTGCGGCGGGTCGAGACATGCCAGGCGATGAACCCGGCCCCGAGCGCCAGAAGAAGGGGAAGCAAGCGCAGCATGGCCGGGTCACTCTCGAAACGTCGGGACGGGGGCAGAAATTTGGCGAATCATTGTCAAACTGTGATACTAGGCAGATATGGGGGCGAATGTGTGCGCTGCGGCGCGGAAAAGTGAGTAACAAGACAATGCGGATTGCAGCTTTGACGATTGCGGGCGCGCTTGCGCTCGGGACGGCGGGAACGGCCGGGGCCTCTGTCGTGTTCAGCGACACGTTCAACTATGGCAGCACCACGGTGCTGAACGCCGGAAGCTCGGTGTTCGGCGGGAACTGGACCATCAGCAACGGCACGGTGGACTATCTGGCGCAGGGCAGCAGCTTCGGCTCTCTCTGCACGACCGCCAGCAACTGCGTTGACCTGGACGGGTCGACCAGAAGTTCCGGGCTCTTCGCCACCACGATGACCTTCGGTCCGGGCAAGTATCTGGTCAGCTTCGACATGACCGGCAGCGGGCGCGGCACGACCGAAACCGGCAGCGTGATGCTGGGCAGCGCCTCTTATGGCTACAACCTGGGGTCCAGCGATGTACTGCACGGCAGCTTCTGGGCCACGGTGACCGGCGCGCCGGTCTCGCTCGCGTTCCAGAACGCGGGTGGCGACAATGTGGGCGCGATCCTGCAATCGGTGTCGGTGTCGACCGTGCCGGTTCCGGCCGCGGGCGTGATGCTGCTGGCGGGGCTGGGTGCGCTTGGCGCCCTGCGCCGGAAGCGCGCGCAGGGCTGAGCCCCGCACACGCGCAAGGATGCTGCAAAGGGGCCCCGCTGCGGGCCCCTTCGTTTTGCGCACGGCGCCGCTCACCCCGGGATGGCCCGCCCGGTGGCGCTGCCGGACAGAACCCGGGCGTAAAGCTCGAATTCCTCGGCGCAGGCCTGGCGCAGCGCCCTGTCCAGCGCGGGGCTGAGCGCCGTTTCACCCTCGGGTGAAACGTTGACGCGCGGCAGCGCGATGTCATGCCCCAGACGGTCTTCCAGGAAGCGGACGAAGGCGGCCATGTCCTCGTAGCGGAACACATGGTCGACCGGGCGGCCATCCTGCCCCAGCAGGAACCCGGCCTGACCGCCGACATCGGCAAAGGCGGGGCGGGGGCGGGCCAGATAGGCGGTCACGAAGTCGTCGAAGCTCTTGCCGCGGGTGCTCTTGCGCGGATCGGCGATGTCGTCGCGCTGGCGATAGCGGTACCAGCTTCCCAGCCAGCTTGCGGGCTCGCGCATCAGGGCCACGACGGTGAAGGGCGCGCCCGCCGTCCTTTCCAGATAGGGCGCGAGGAAGCGGCGGTAGCGGCCCACGGGCGTGTGCTTCAGCGCGGGGGGGCGCATGATCGAGACGGCGGCCAGCGATTCGAGCGCGGTCTCGATGGCGGTGGAGCCGGTCTTGGGCGTGGCCAGAAAGACAAGCCGCGGTTCCCAGAATACCAGCATCGCCACCCTTTCCACCACAGACCCCGGGCGCGCCAGGGCCTGCGTAAACTATCCCTTAACATCTCTGCGCAAAAGTCGGTTTACAGAGAATTCGATTGAAATGTTCGCGTTTTGGTCTCATAAGGATGAGAACAACCTGGGAACAACAGGCAGATTGCCCACCACGGCGGGCTATGGAATAAGGGGTCAGGCGATGGCAACGGCGAACCTTCTGGAATTGAACGGAAAGCGCGACATGGACAAGCAGAAGGCGCTGGAATCGGCGCTGGCGCAGATCGAGCGGCAGTTCGGCAAGGGCTCGATCATGAAGCTTGGCGGCGACAAGCCGCTGCTGGAGATCGAGGCGACCTCGACCGGTTCGCTGGGGCTCGACATCGCGCTGGGGATCGGCGGGCTGCCCAAGGGGCGGATCATCGAGATCTACGGGCCGGAAAGCTCGGGCAAGACCACTCTGACGCTGCATGTCGTGGCCGAAGAGCAGAAGAAGGGCGGGGTCTGCGCCTTCGTCGATGCCGAGCATGCGCTTGACCCGATCTATGCGCGCAAGCTGGGGGTGAATCTGGACGAGCTGCTGATCAGCCAGCCCGACACCGGCGAACAGGCGCTGGAGATCGTGGATACGCTGGTGCGATCGGGCGCGGTCAGCCTTGTGGTGGTCGACTCGGTCGCCGCGCTGACGCCCAAGGCGGAACTGGAAGGCGACATGGGCGAGCACCAGATGGGCGCCCAGGCACGGCTGATGAGCCAGGCGATGCGCAAGCTGACCGCCTCGATCAGCCGGTCGAACTGCATGGTGATCTTCATCAACCAGATCCGCATGAAGATCGGCGTGATGTTCGGCAACCCGGAAACCACGACGGGCGGCAACGCGCTGAAGTTCTACGCCAGCGTGCGGCTCGACATCCGCCGCACCGGCGCGATCAAGGACCGCGACGAGGTGGTGGGCAGTTCGACCAAGGTGAAGGTGGTGAAGAACAAGGTGTCGCCCCCGTTCCGCGAGGTCGAGTTCGACATCATGTACGGCGAAGGGATTTCCAAGACCGGCGAGCTTCTGGACCTGGGGATCAAGGCGGGCGTGGTCGAGAAATCGGGTGCCTGGTATTCCTATGGCGACGAGCGGATCGGCCAGGGGCGCGAGAACGCCAAGGCCTTTCTCAAGGCAAACCCCGCGGTGGCCGACGACATCGAGGACAAGATCCGCGCGAGCCACGGGCTCGATTTCGGTGTCTCGGGCGGCGAGGACGTGGTGGACGAATAGCCGCGCAGAGGCGGCCGACGGCGGGGGGCTGTCTGCCCCCCGCACCCCCCGAGGATATTTGCAGACAGAAAATGGGGGCGCGCGGCGCGGGGGCCCGAGATTGTGGCCGCGCCTGCCGGTTCCGGTGGACAGCTCCGGCGCAGATGGCTAAATGCTTGGCGTTTCCTGCCCCAAGAGGCCCGTGCCATGCCCTCGCTGAACGACATCCGCTCGACCTTCCTCGATTTCTTCGTCCGCAACGGGCATACGGCCGTGGCGTCAAGCCCGCTGGTGCCGCGCAACGACCCCACGCTGATGTTCACCAATTCCGGCATGGTGCAGTTCAAGAACGTCTTCACCGGCGTGGAACACCGCGACTATCGCCGCGCCACGACCGCGCAGAAATGCGTGCGCGCAGGCGGCAAGCACAATGACCTGGACAACGTGGGCTATACCGCGCGTCACCACACGTTCTTCGAGATGCTGGGCAACTTCAGCTTTGGCGACTATTTCAAGGAAAGCGCCATTCCCTTTGCCTGGGAACTGCTGACCAGGGATTTCGACATCCCGAAGGACAGGCTCTGCGTCACCGTCTACCACACCGATGACGAGGCGGCGGCGATCTGGCGGAAGGTGGCGGGGCTGCCGGAAGAACGGATCATCCGCATCCCGACCGATGACAACTTCTGGCGGATGGGCCCGACCGGGCCCTGCGGCCCCTGCACGGAAATCTTCTTCGACCACGGCCCCGGCGTCTGGGGCGGCCCGCCCGGCAGCGCCGAGCAGGACGGAGACCGGTTCATCGAGATATGGAACCTTGTCTTCATGCAGAACGAACAGCTTGCCGACGGCAACCTGATCGACCTGCCGCGCCAGTCGATCGACACAGGCATGGGGCTGGAGCGGATCGGCGCCCTGTTGCAGGGCAAGCACGACAACTATGACACCGACCTGATGCGCAGCCTGATCGAGGCGAGCGCCCATGCCACCTCGACCGACCCGGATGGCAGCGGGCGCATCCATCACCGGGTGATCGCCGACCACCTGCGCTCGACCAGCTTCCTGATCGCGGATGGCGTCATGCCCTCGAACGAGGGGCGCGGCTATGTGCTGCGGCGGATCATGCGGCGCGCGATGCGCCACGCGCATCAACTGGGTGCGAAGGACCCGGTGATGTACCGTCTGGTGCCCGCGCTGGTGCGGGGCATGGGCGCGGCCTACCCCGAGCTTGGCCGGGCGCAGGCGCTGATCGAAGAGACGCTGAAGACCGAGGAAACCCGGTTCAAGCAGACGCTGGACCGCGGCCTGCGGCTGCTGGACGACGAGCTGGGGCGGCTTTCCAGTGGCGCGCCGCTGCCCGGCGAGGCGGCGTTCCGGCTTTACGACACCTACGGCTTCCCGCTGGACCTGACGCAGGACGCGCTGCGCGAAAAGGGGCTGGCGGTCGACGTGGCGGGCTTCGAGGCCGCGATGGAGGCGCAGAAGGCCAAGGCGCGCGCCAGCTGGGCCGGCTCGGGCGAGACCAAGGACGCGGCGATCTGGTTCGACCTTGCCGAGGCGACCGGCGCGACCGAGTTCCTGGGCTATGACACCGAAACGGCCGAAGGGCAGGTTCTGGCGCTGGTGCAGGGCGGCGCCCGGGTGGCAGAGGCCGAGGCGGGGCAATCCGTGCAGGTGGTGCTGAACCAGACCCCGTTCTATGCGGAATCGGGCGGCCAGGTCGGTGACAGCGGGATGCTGTCGACCGAGACGGGCAAGGCGAAGATCACCGACACGAAGAAATCGCAGGGCGTGTTCATCCACATGGCCGAGGTCGTCGAAGGCCGCATCCTGCCGGGGCAGGGGGCGGCGCTGGTGGTCGACCATGCGCGCCGCGCGGCGATCCGGGCCAACCATTCGGCCACGCACCTGCTGAACGAGGCGCTGCGGCGCACGCTGGGCGACCACATCGCGCAGCGCGGCAGCCTGAACGGGCCGGACCGGCTGCGGTTCGACTTCAGCCATGCCAAGGCGGTCAGCCCGGCGGAAATGGCCGCGGTGGAAGCCGAGGTCAACGCGATGATCCGCCAGAACGGCGCCGTGGAAACCCGCATCATGACGCCCGACGACGCGCGGGGGCTGGGGGCGCAGGCGCTTTTCGGCGAGAAGTACGGCGACGAGGTGCGCGTGGTCTCGATGGGGATGCAGGAGGGCTCGGGCAAGGGGCTCGACGGGCGGACCTATTCGCTGGAGCTTTGCGGCGGCACCCATGTGGCGCGGCTGGGCGAGATCGGGCTGTGCGTGCTGCTGTCGGATTCGGCCTCGTCGGCCGGGGTGCGGCGGATCGAGGCGCTGACGGGGCAGGGCGCGCTGGACTGGCTGGCCGAGCAGCGGACGCGGATGGCCGATCTGGCGGGCGTGGTGAAGGCCGCGCCGTCGGAACTCGCCGACCGGGTGCGGGCGCTGCTGGACGAACGCAAGGCGCTGCAGAACGAGGTCGCGCAGCTTCGCCGCGAGCTTGCCATGGGCGGCGGCGCCAAGGCCGAAGAGGTGCGCGAGGTCGCGGGCGTGCGCTTTGTGGCGCAGGTGCTGACCGGCGTGTCGGGCAAGGATCTGCCCGCGCTGATCGACGAGGTGAAGGGCCGCATCGGCTCGGGCGCCGTTCTGCTGATCGCCGACACGGGCGCCAAGCCCGCGGTGGCGGCGGGGGTGACGGCCGACCTGACCGGCAGGCTGTCGGCGGTGGCGCTGGTCAAGGCCGCGGCCGAGGCGATGGGCGGCAAGGGCGGTGGCGGGCGCCCCGACATGGCGCAGGCGGGCGGCGCGGACATCGCGCTGGCCGAGGCGGCCATCAAGGCGGCGGAAGCCGTGATAGGAGGGTGACGCGATGACCGCCTTGTGGATTGCCCATGTCAGCGTGACCGATGCCGAGGCCTATGGCCGCTATGCAAAGCTGGCGGGCCCCGCCATCGCCGCGCATGGCGGCGTGTTCCTGGCCCGCGGCGGGCGTTATGTGCAGCTGGAAGGCAATGACCGTGCCCGCAATGTGGTGGCCCGTTTCCCGAGCCTCGAGGCGGCGGTGGCTTGCTACAACTCGGCCGAATACCAGGCGGCGCTGAGCCACGCCAAGGGCGCCGCGGTGCGCGACCTGGTGGTGGTGGAGGAAGCGGCGCCCTGAGCGCGCGGCCGTTGCAGGATTGAAAACGGCCCCGGAGTCACCTCCGGGGCCGTTTTGCTTTTCAGGTCGGGAACCCCCCGAATTTCCGGCGAAGATTCGGGGTGCGCGCTGTCAGTGCTTGCCCCAGCGCAGGATCTGCTGCGGGTGAAGCTGGCCCAACCAGGTTTCGGTCAGCGGCTTGCCCTTCAGTTCCAGATAGGCGCGGGCGTCGACCGTTTCGGTGTCGGCGGGGGCCTTCACGTCGAAGATCAGCCGCCAGCGGTCGGTGCCCACCACCGGAAGCACATAGGGGTTCACCACCTCGACGCCCGCGGGCACCGAGATCTGCGGCTTGATCCCGTCTTTCACGGTCAGCCCGTTCAGGTCGCTGCCCTGGAAGTCGATCGCGATCTTGATCTGGCCGTCGGGGCGGGGCTGGCCGGGCACGCCGCCGCGGCCAAGGCGGGTGGCCACGGTGCGCGCCACCTGCCAGTCGCCGGGTTCCTGGCGGCCCCAGTACAGCTTGTAATCCAGCGCGACCTGGCTGCCCTTCTGCGGTTCGGCCTTGGGCACCCAGTAGGCCACGATGTTGTCGAAGATCTCGTCGTCGGTCGGGATCTCGACCAGTTGCACCGCGCCGGGGCCCCAGTCGCCCTCGGGCTCGACCCAGACCGAGGGGCGCTTGTTGTAGAACACGCCGTCGTCCTGGTAATCCTCGAAGTTGCGGTCGCGCTGGATCAGGCCGAAGCCCTTCGGATTGGTGTCCGAGAAGGACGAGGTGACGACGCGGGTCGGATCGTTCAGCGGGCGCCAGATCCGTTCGCCGGTGCCGGTGATCATGGCCAGCCCGTCGCTGTCATGCACCTCGGGGCGCCAGTCGAAGCCTTGCAGGCGGTTGGTTTCCGAATACCAGAACATCGAGGTCAGTGGCGCGATGCCAAGGCGGCCGACCGGGCCGCGGAAGAACAGGCGGCTCTTGATGTCCAGTACCTGCCCGTCGCTGTCGCGGCCGGTCATCATGAAGGCACCGGTGACCGAGGGGCCGTCCATCAGCGCGTAGATGGTGACCAGGCCGTCCTTGCTGCCCTCGATCCAGAAATCGGTGAACCGGGGGAATTCCTCGGGCTGCGACATGCCGGTGTTCAGCGCGATGCCGCGGGCCGACAGGCCGTACTGGCGGTCGGCGCCGTCGGTGCGGAAATAGGCCGCGCCAAGGAAGCTGATCCAGTCGGTCTTGAGGTCGGGCCGCATCAGGCGGAAGC
>JAJZVD010000082.1 GCA_021845805.1 Pseudomonadota bacterium
TCATCTGGGGGTGCATGGCACCGACGAGCGGCGGCTGGTGGGCGTGTTGCGCGCCAATGCCGCGGCGCTGGCCGCACGCGGCATCGTGGTGCCCGACCCCGAGGCCTATCGCCCGGTCCTTCGCAGTGTCGCGGGCGCGATGAAGGGTGCCAGGGCCAGCGCCGAGACCGAAGAGACCCTGCTGGACGCGGTGATGACCGAGGACGCGGCCGCGCGGCTGGTGCTGTCCAACGAATCCTTCCTGTGCATGAAGGGCTGGGCGGTGTCGCGCGGGAAGCTTTATCCGACCGCGGGCGAGAAGGTGGCGGGGCTGGTGAACCTGCTGCCCTCGCATGACTGTGAGGTGACGCTGGCGATCCGCAACCTTGCGACCTTCCTCCCGGGGGTGCTGCCCGCCACGAAATCCGACACCGCAGAGCTGCTGCGGGGCGGCGATCTGGCGGGGATGAGTTGGCTTGACGTGGTGGGCCGCATCCGCGCGGCCAACCCCGACCTGCCGATCACCGTCTGGTGCGACGAGGATACGCCGCTGATCTGGCCCGAGGTGCTGCGCGCGCTGACCGGCGCGCCGCCCGACATGGCGCTGGCGGGCGAGCACGAGATCCTGTCCGCCATCATGACCGAGGAGGGCATGGCCCGGCTGACCGCCTATCTGGCCGCCCGCCCGCCGCTGCCCACCGACGCCCGGCGACGGGTGGTGACGGCGTTCCTGGACAAATACGCCCGCCCCGAGGCGATGGAGGTCGAGCTTGACCTGCCCGGCTGGGACGAGGCGCTGATCGAGGAGCTGACCGAACGCTATGACGCGGATCTGGCCGCCATCGCGCGGGTCCCGGGCGTGACGGTGATCGCGCCCTGAGGCGGTGCCGCCGCCTCAGTTCATGCCCAGCGCCTGCTTGTAAAGCTCGAGGATCGCCTCTTCCTCGGCGATGTCGTCCTTGTCGCGCTTGCGGATGGCGATGATCTTGCGGATCACCTTCGTGTCATAGCCGCGCCCCTTGGCTTCTGCCATGACCTCTTTCTGCTGCTCGACGATGTCCTTCTTCTCGGCCTCGAGATGCTCGTAGCGCTCGATGAACTGGCGCAGTTCCTCGGCGGCGACGTTGGTCTCGGTCACGGGGTCGCTCATCTCTGCCTCCTCGATTGGCCTGCGAGACCTAACGGGGCCGACGGCGGGGATCAAGGGGGAGGCGCGCGCGGGCCGTGCGGGGGCTCCGTACGGGGGGGCGCCGGAGGGGCTGTCTGCCCCTCCGGACCTCCCCGAGGATATTTTCGGACAGAAAATGGGGGCGGGGGGTTGCCCGGCCGCGGCCGCGCGCGCTATCGGCGGCAGGGATCAGGCGGAGGGCGGCGATGGTCTATGTGATCTGGGGCGGCGCGCTGGTGGCGGTGCTGGGTGTGCTGGGGCTGGCGGGCTCGGGCGTGGCGGCGATGCGGGTGCGCGGCGCGGGGCTTGACGACGCCGCCCTGCGCGCGCGGTTGCAGCGCATCCTGATCTGGAACATGGCCGCGCTGGCGGTGGCGATGCTGGGCATGATGGCGGTGGTCGTGGGGCTCTTCCTGCGGTGAGCCCCGCGCACCGGGAATTGCACCTGCCGCGCCTTGCCATCCCGGGGGGGCGCGGTTAGGGTGCCCGCCACATTCGGGGCCCCCTGCCGGGGCCCCGCCCCTTTTGCCGTGTCCGCACGGCCCGACGGACCAAGAGGAGCCCGCATGTTCGCAACCCCCGCCTTCGCCCAGGCCGCCGGCGGCAGCGCCACCATCAGCACCTTCTCGAGCTTTGTGCCGCTGATCCTGATCTTCGGCATCATGTATTTCATCATGATCCGGCCGCAGCAGAAAAAGCTGAAGGATCACAAGGCGATGATCGAGGGGCTGCGGCGCGGCGACACGATCGTCACCCAGGGCGGCATCATCGGCAAGGTCTCGAAGGTCAAGGACGACGGCGAGATCGAGGTCGAGATCGCCGACGGCGTGAAGGTGCGGGTGCTGCGCTCGACCATCAGCCAGGTGCTGTCCAAGACCGAACCCGCGGCCTGAGGACGTGTGAACCATGCAGATTCCGTTCTGGAAACGCCTGCTGATCCTTGGGGTCTGCGTGCTGGGCATCATGCTGGCGCTGCCGAACCTGTTCTATGCCCGGGTCGAGGCGCATAACGACGCGGTGGCCAAGATCGCGCGGGGCGAGGACAGCCCGGCCTTGCAGGCCGCCAAGGCGGGGTGGCCGTCGTGGTTGCCCTCGTCCATCGTCAACCTGGGGCTGGACCTGCGCGGGGGCGCCCACCTTCTGGCCGAGGTGCATCTGACCGATGTCTATGCCGACCGCATGAACGGGCTGTGGCCCGACGTGCGCGACGCGCTGGCCAAGGACCGCGAGGCGGTGGGCAACGTGCGCCGCGAGCCGTCCGACCCCTCGGTGCTGAAGGTCACCATCTCGAACCCGGCCGGGGTCGAGGCGGCGCGCCAGATCCTGGCGGGGCTGTCGCGCCCGGTCGTGTCGCTGACCGGCGTGGGCCAGCGCGACCTGCAGATCACCAATGACGGCGCCACCTTCACGCTGGAACTGTCGCCCGCCGAAAAGGCCGCGACCGACGACCGCACCATGCAGCAATCGCTGGAGATCGTGCGCCGCCGGGTCGATGCCGCGGGCACCCGTGAACCCACGATCCAGCGCGAGGGCTCTGACCGCATCCTGATCGAGGTGCCGGGCATCGGCTCGGCGGAAGAGCTGAAGGCGCTGATCGGCACCACCGCGCGGCTGACCTTCAACCAGGTGATCGGCCGCACCGCCGACCAGACCACGGTGCCCGGCCCCGGCAATGCGCTGGTGCCGAGCGAGGACGAGAAGGGCATCTACTATGTCATCAACACCACGCCCGTGGTGTCGGGCGACAACCTTGTGGATGCCCAGCCCGCCTTCGACCAGAACGGCCGCCCGGCGGTGGATTTCCGCTTTGACACCAGCGGGGCGCGCAAGTTCGGCGACTATACCGCGGGCCATATCGGCCAGCCCTTCGCCATCGTGCTGGACAACAAGGTGATTTCGGCCCCGGTGATCCAGTCGCATATCGGCGGCGGTTCGGGGATCATCACCGGCAACTTCACGGTGGAAAGCTCGACC
Source organism: Pseudomonadota bacterium (assembly GCA_021845805.1). Lineage (GTDB taxonomy): Bacteria > Pseudomonadota > Alphaproteobacteria > Rhodobacterales > Rhodobacteraceae > Solirhodobacter. The sequence continues at coordinate 3,122 of JAJZVD010000082.1, forward strand.
AACCTGGCGGTTCTGCTGCGGGCGGGTGCGCTGCCGGCCAAGATGACCTTCCTGGAAGAACGCACCATCGGGCCCGAGCTTGGCTCTGACTCGATCCGCGCGGGCCGCATCGCGGCGATCACGGGCGGGCTTGCGGTCGGCGTCTTCATGGTGGCGGTCTACGGCTTCTTCGGTTGGGTCGCCAACCTGGGCCTGCTGCTGAACCTGTCGATGCTGTTCGGCGCGCTGAGCCTGATCGGCGGCACGCTGACGCTGCCCGGCATCGCGGGCATCGTGCTGACGGTGGGCACCGCGGTGGACGGCAACGTGCTGGTCTACGAGCGCATCCGCGAGGAACTGCGCCACGCCAAGGGCCCCGCCCGGGCCATCGAGCTGGGCTATGACCGCGCGCTGAGCGCCATCATCGACGCCAACATCACCACCATGATCTCGGCGCTGATCCTCTACTTCGAGGGGTCGGGCCCGGTGCGCGGCTTTGCCGTGACGCTGGCGCTTGGCATCCTCACCTCGGTGTTCACCACCGTCTATCTCTCGCGCCTCATCCTGGTGATGTGGTTCGAGCGCCGCCGCCCCAAGACGATCGAGGTATAAGATGCGTCGTTTGCGCCTGGTCCCCGACCATACCAACATCGACTTCTTCGCCATCGCGCGGGTCACCTTCGGCGGCTCGATGCTGCTGGTGGTGCTGTCGCTGATCTCTCCCTTCATCTTCGGGCTGAACTTCGGCATCGACTTCCTGGGCGGCACCACGATCCGCACCGAGGCGGTGCAGCCGGTGAACGTGGCGGCCTATCGCGCGGCGCTGGCACCGATGAACCTGGGCGATGTGGTCATCAACGAGGTGTTCGACCCGAACTTCCGCCCCGACCAGCATGTCGCCTCGATCCGCGTCTCGGCAGAGAAGGGGCACGAATCGATTCCGCCCGAGGTGCTGAACAGGATCAAGGACGCGCTCACGAAGGTCGACCCGTCGATGACCTTTCCGTCGGTCGATTCGGTGGGGCCCAAGGTCTCGGGCGAGCTGATGCAGCGTGCGGTGATCGCCATCACCGGCGCCATCGTGGCGGTCATGGCCTATATCTGGCTGCGCTTCGAATGGCAGTTCGCGCTGGGGGCGGCGGTGGCCACCATCCATGACGTGGCGCTGACCATCGGCATCTTCGTGGCGCTCCAGATCCGGTTCGACCTGTCGATCATCGCGGCGCTCTTGACCATCGTGGGCTATTCGCTGAACGACACGGTGGTGGTGTTCGACCGGGCGCGCGAGAACCTGATCAAGTACAAGAAGATGCCGCTGCGCGACGTACTGAACCTGTCGGCCAACGAGACGCTCAGCCGGACGCTGATGACCTCGATTTCCACCCTGATCCCGCTGATCGCGCTTCTGATCCTGGGCGGCGACGTGATCCGCGGTTTCGTCTTCGCGATCACCTGGGGCGTCATCACCGGCACCTATTCGTCGATCTATGTCGCCAAGAACATCGTGCTGATGCTGGGCGTAAAGCGCGAATGGGGCAAGAAGGACGACAGCGGCGCGGGCACCCAGTTCGCGGCCAAGGCCAAGGCCAAGGGCTGATGCGGCTGGAGGAGATCCGCTATGACGGGGCCCGGCCGATCGACGGCTACGGCCCCGGCTTCTTCCGGGTCGCGGGGCAGGTGCATCAGGGCGCGGCCCTTGTCACCGTCACCGGTGTCTCGCGCTGGGGCGGGTATGACGATGCGGCGGCGCTGGTGGCGCTGGCCTCCGAGGTCGATGTGATCTTCGTGGGCACCGGGGCGCAGATCGCGCGCGTTCCCGCCGCGCTGCGTGCGGCGGTCGAGGCCGCGGGGATCGGGCTGGAACCGATGGACACCCCCGCCGCCTGCCGCACGTACAACGTCCTGGTCTCGGAGGGCCGCCGCATTGCCGCGGCCCTTCTGCCGGTCTGAGCCGGGCCCCGCGCGTGCGGCCCTTTCCGCCCCGCGCGCTTTCGGCTAGGGCAGGGGCATGACCCCGCCCGCCGCCGCCCTTGCCGTCACCGATCTTGCCGTCTCGCGCGGGGGGCTGCCCGTGCTCGAGCGGCTGCGCTTCACCCTGCATCCGGGGCGGGCGCTGATCCTGCGCGGGCCGAACGGGTCGGGCAAGACCACGCTGCTGCGCACCCTTGCCGGGCTTCAGCCGCCGCTGGCGGGCTTCATCACCGCGCCGCCCGAAACCATCGCCTATGCCAGCCATGCCGACGGGCTGAAGGCCACGCTGACGGTGGCGGAAAACCTGGCGTTCTGGGCGCAGATCTTCGGCACGGGCGACATCGGCGCCGCGGTGGACGGAATGAACCTGCGCGGCCTTCTGGACCGGCAGGCACAGAACCTGTCGGCCGGCCAGAAGCGGCGGCTGGGTCTGGCGCGCCTGCTGGTGACGGGGCGGCCCTTCTGGCTGCTGGACGAACCGACCATCTCGCTGGACGTGGCCTCTGTCGCGCTTTTTGCCGAGGTGGTGCGCAGCCATCTGGCCGCAGGCGGCGCCGTGCTGATCGCCACCCACATCGACCTGGGCCTGCCCGAGGCCGAGGTGCTGGACCTTGCGCCGCACCGCGCCCGCGCCCCCGCCGCGGGCGGCTTGATGGGCGCCTTCGACGAGGCATTCCTGTGAGGAGGGCCGCCCCGTGATCGCCCTGTTCCTGCGCGACCTGCGGCTGGCGATCCGCGCGGGCGGCGGCTTCGGCCTGGGCCTGGGCTTCTTCCTGATCGTCGTGGTCCTGGTGCCGCTGGGCGTCGGCCCCGAGGGGCGCACGCTGTCGCTGATCGCGCCCGGCATCCTCTGGGTCGCGGCGCTGCTGGCCTGCCTTCTGTCGCTCGACCGGATCTTCGCACTGGACCACGAGGACGGCTCGCTTGACCTGCTGGCCACCGCGCCCATTCCGCTGGAAGGCGTGGTGACGATGAAGGCGCTGGCGCATTGGGTGACCACGGGGCTGCCGCTGACGCTGGCCTCGCCGGTGCTGGCGCTGCTGATGAACCTGCCCGGGCCGGGCTATCCCTGGCTGATGCTCAGCCTTGCGCTTGGCACGCCCGCGCTGTCGGTGATCGGCACCTTCGGGGCGGCGCTGACGGTGGGGCTGAAGCGCGGCGGGCTGCTTCTGTCGCTGCTGGTGCTGCCGCTCTATGTGCCGACGCTGATCTTCGGCGCCGAACTGGTGAAACGCGGCGCGGCGGGGCAGGCGGTGGCGACCCCGTTTCTGCTGCTTGCGGGGATCACCGCGGGCGCGGCGGCCCTGCTGCCTTTTGCCTCGGCCGCCGCACTTCGCGTCAACTTGCGTTGACGGCTCGGGCGCAATTGGTTGAGATACCCCCCGAAACGGCCATGAGAGCGGGCATGTCGATCTGGAAATACGCGAACCCGAAGCAGTTCATGCAGACATCGGCCTGGGCCCTGCGCTGGCTGGTGCCGCTGACCGCCGTGCTGATGGTGCTGGGCCTTGTCTGGGGCTTCTTCTTCACCCCGCCGGAACTGCGGCAGGGCTCGACGGTCAAGATCATCTTTCTGCACGTCCCCTCGGCGATGATCGGCATCAATGCCTGGCTGATGATGCTGGTGGCCTCGCTCATCTGGTTCATCCGCCGCCACCATGTCTCGGCGCTGGCGGCCCGGGCGGCGGCGCCCATCGGCGCCACCATGACGCTGATCGCGCTGATCACCGGCGCGATCTGGGGCGAGCCGATGTGGGGCACCTGGTGGGCCTGGGACCCGCGGCTGACCTCGTTCCTGATCCTGTTCCTGTTCTACCTGGGCTACATGGCGCTTTGGGCGGCCATCGAAGAGCCCGATACGGCCGCCGACCTGACCTCGGTTCTCTGCCTCGTGGGGTCGGTCTTTGCACTCCTCAGCCGCTATGCGGTGAACTTCTGGAACCAGGGCCTGCACCAGGGCCCCTCGCTGACGGTGGCGCAGAAGCAGCATGTGGCGGATGCCTACTGGTATCCGCTGATGATCTGCATCGCGGGCTTCATCGCCTTCTTCGTCACCTTGGTGCTGCTGCGCACCCGAACCGAGATCCGCGCCCGCCGCCTGCAGGCGCTTCTGGCGCGCGAAAGGATGGGCTGATGCAAGGCGATCTCGATCTGGGCAAGTATCAGATGACGGTGCTGTCCGCCTGGGGGGCGGCGCTGGTGCTGATCGTGGCGCTGGTGGCGCTGACGCTGATCCGTGGCGCGAAGGTGCGCCGCGCGCTGGAGGCCGCCGAGGCGCGGAAGGGGAAAGACCAATGAAGATGCGCCCGCTGGCGTTCCTGCCGCCCGTGGCCTTTGCCGCGCTGGCTGCCACCTTCTGGCTGGGCATGCGCCAGCAGGACCCCGACGCGCTGCCCTCGATGCTGGTCGGCAAGGAGGCGCCGCAGGTCGCGCTGACCCCGCTGGGCGACGGCGCGCCCTTCACCGACGCGACGCTGCGCGACGGAAAGGTGAAGATCGTGAACTTCTGGGCCAGTTGGTGCGAACCCTGCCGGGCCGAGGCCGCGAACCTGGGCGCCATGGCGGCCAAGGGCGTCACGATCTACGGCGTGAACTACAAAGACAAGCCCGATGACGCGCTGAAGTTCCTGGCCGGCGTGGGCGACCCCTATGCCGCGATCGGCGCCGATCCCGCGGGGCAGATGGCGATCAACTGGGGGGTCTATGGCGTGCCGGAAACCTTCGTGATCGACGGCAAGGGCAAGGTCGTGCTGCGCCTGCCGGGGCCGATCGTGGGCGATGTGCTGGCCACCACGGTGCAGCCCGCGCTGGACCGCGCCGCGCAGGACTGAGGCGCCGCGCGCCCCGCTCAGCCCGCGCGGCGGCGGCGGCGCAGCACGGCCAGTGCCGCGAGCCCCGTGGCCAGCAGCGGCAGCGCCGGGGCGACCGGCACGGCTGCGGGCACGCCGTTGATCGCAAACGACAGGTCCTGCGCCCCGAACGGGTCGGTTCCCCAGGCTGTGCGGCCGAACTGGCTGGCATCGCCACCGTTGTTCTGGAACACGAAGGACCCGCCCGCATAGGCGTCGATGTCGGTCGCGCCCCAGACCGCGGCGCCGGGGCTCGTCGCCTCCAGGAAGGCCACATACATGCCGGGGCCAAGCGCAAGGCCGCCGGTCTCTACCGTATAGGTGGTCATCGCCCGGTTGACGCCCGCGGTGCTGCCCGCGGCGCTGAACAGCGCGTCGCCCGACACCGCCGCGCGGCTGCTGTCCCAGGCAAAGACATAGGCCATGTAGCCGATCGCGGTGCCGTCATCCCCGATGCGGAAGCTGACGTTGCTGATCGGCGTCGCCGCCTCCAGCGTGAAGGTCTGCCCGTAGGCGGCCGTATCCGGCAGGCCCCAGAACAGGGCCGAGGCGTTTTCCGCCCCGAAGGTGTTCACCAGCGGCGTGGCCAGCACGGCGCCCGCCGGCAGGGCCAGAGCCAAAGACAGCAGAAGCGCGCGTTGCATCGACCAGCCTCCAGAATCGCACCGCCGTTAAGCCGCAGGTTTGCGGCAGCATTAGGGCGGCGGCGGCGGCACTGTGTCGAACCGCCCGTCGCGGCCGGTCACGGCTTTGTCGGCGACAAAACGCCGCAGGTGTGATACATCTTTTCCCGTGACCCTGCGTTCCCGTGTGGCAGCCTCCGGCGCCCATGTCTGCCCGAAGCCGCCGCGCCCACGCCATCGAGGAGGAGGAAGACGGCATGGTGGACACGATCGGCAACCCGCTGTCCTGGACGGCGAAAGAGATTTCCCAGGCTGGCGCCCATGTGGCGGGCTGGGCCGGGGCGCTTGGCGGCGCCCCCGCGGCACCCCGCCCGCAGGTGCGCCGGATCGGCCCGGCCGACCTGCGCCAGGCGCTCCGCCGCGGTACCGAGGATTTCCTCGCGCTGCGCAGCGACGTGGCCTTCCTCTGCCTCTTCTACCCGGTGATCGGCCTCGCGCTGTGCTGGGTGGCCTTCCACCAGAGCATGGTGCCCATGGTCTTCCCGCTGCTCTCGGGCTTCGCGCTCATCGGCCCGGGCGCGGCCGTCGGGCTTTACCAGATGAGCCGCAAGCGCGAGCGGGGCGAAGAGGCGGGCTGGGCGGATGCCTTCGCCGTGCTGGCCGAACCGGCCTTCGGCGCCATGCTGGTGCTGGGCCTCTTCCTGATGGCGACCTTCGCGGTCTGGCTTCTGGTGGCCGACGGGATCTATGCCGCCACCATGGGCCCCGCACTGCCGGCCTCGGCCGGGGCGTTCCTGCACGCGCTCTTCAGCACCGGAGGCGGGCTTGCCCTGATCGTGCTGGGGCTGGGCTCTGGCTTCGTCTTCGCGGCGCTGGTGCTGGCGGTCAGCCTGGTGTCCTTTCCGCTCCTTCTGGACCGCAACGTGGGCCTGCCGGTGGCGGTGGCCACCTCGCTGGCCGTCACCCGCGAAAGCCCGGGCGCGGTGGCGCTCTGGGGCGTGATCGTGGCGGGGGGGCTGGTGCTCGGCACGATCCCGGCGCTGATCGGGCTGGTGGTGGTGGTGCCGATCCTGGGCCATGCCACCTGGCATCTCTACCGCGCGGCGGTGACGCCCGAACTGCCGACGTTCCGCCGCAACGCGATGCACTGAACGCCAAAGGGGCGCCGGTCGATCGACCCCGCGCCCCTTCCATTTTCTGTCTGCACGTATCCTCGGGGGTAAGCCGCGCCCGCAATCGCCCCGGCGGGGCGTTTCAGCCGCGAACGCCTGCCCTGTGGGCAGGCCGGGGGGAGGGGCAGCCCCCCCCCGGCCTTGTCCGGATCACCCCGCCTTGGCGAGGTTGCGCAGCACATAGTGCAGCACGCCGCCGTGCTTCACATAGTCGATCTCGATCTCGGTATCGATCCGGCACTTGATCTGGATCGTCCTCACCGTGCCGTCGGCAGAGGTGATGGTGCAGGGCACCAGGCTCAGCGGCGTCAGATCGCCCGACAGCCCGTGGATCGCCACCACCTCGTCGCCCGTCAGGCCCAGGCTCTTGCGGGTCATGCCGTCGGTGAACTCGAACGGGATCACGCCCATGCCCACCAGGTTCGAACGGTGGATGCGCTCGAAGCTTTCCGCGATGACCGCCTTCACGCCCAGCAGCGCCGTGCCCTTGGCCGCCCAGTCGCGGCTTGACCCCGCGCCGTATTCGATGCCGCCGAAGATCACCAGCGGCACGCCTGCCGCCTGATAGGCCATCGAGGCGTCGTAGATCGAGGTCTGCGCCCCGTCCGGCCCCTTCGTGTAGCCGCCTTCCACCCCGTCCAGCATCTCGTTCTTGATGCGGATGTTGGCGAAGGTGCCGCGCATCATCACCTCGTGGTTGCCGCGGCGCGAGCCGTAGGAGTTGAACTCGCTCACCGGCACCTGCCGGTCGGTCAGGTATTTCCCGGCCGGGGTGGTCGCCTTGAACGAGCCTGCGGGGCTGATGTGGTCGGTGGTGATCATGTCGCCCAGGATCGCCAGCACGCGCGCGCCGTCGATGTCGCTGATGACGCCGGGTTCCTTGGACATGCCGCGGAAATAGGGCGGGTTCTGCACATAGGTCGAGGTGGCGGGCCAGTCATAGGTCAGGCTGTCGGTCGTCTTGACCGCCTGCCACTTGGCATCGCCCTTGAACACGTCGGCGTATTTCGTCTGGAAGGCCGCGCGGGTCACGGTGGCATGCACCAGGTCCGCGATCTCCTTCTGGGTCGGCCAGATGTCCTTCAGGTAGACCGGCTTGCCATCGCTGCCGGTGCCCAGCGGCTCGGTCGTCAGGTCGATGTTTATGTCGCCGGCCAGCGCATAGGCCACCACCAGCGGGGGGCTTGCCAGATAGTTGGCGCGCACATCGGGGCTGATGCGGCCTTCAAAGTTGCGGTTGCCCGACAGGACCGCGGTCGCCACCAGGTCGCCTTCGGCGATGGCGGCCGAGATCTCGGGTTGCAGCGGCCCCGAGTTGCCGATGCAGGTGGTGCAGCCATAGCCCACCAGGTTGAAGCCGATGGCGTCCAGGTCCTCCTGCAGGTTCGCGGCCTCCAGATATTCCGACACGACCTGCGATCCCGGCGCCAGCGAGGTCTTGACCCAGGGCTTGCGCGTCAGCCCCAGCGCGCGCGCCTTGCGCGCCACCAGCCCCGCGCCGATCATCACATAGGGGTTCGAGGTGTTGGTGCAGGAGGTGATCGAGGCGATCACCACCTTGCCCGAGGACATGGCGTAATCCTCGCCCTTCACCGGCACCTCTTTGCCCAGCGGGCGCTTGAAGCTCGACTCCATCTCGGTGGCGAAGCGGGCCTTGGCCTCGGTCAGCGGCAGCCAGTCCTGCGGGCGCTTCGGGCCCGAGATGGCGGGCACGATGGTGCCCATGTCCAGCTCCAGCGTCGAGGTGTAGATCGGCGCGTAATCCGCGTCGCGCCACATGCCGTTGGCCTTGGCATAGGCTTCCACCAGCGCGATGCGCGCCTCGTCGCGGCCGGTCTGGCGCAGGTAGCGCAGGGTTTCGGCGTCGATCGGGAAGAAGCCGCAGGTGGCGCCGTATTCGGGGGCCATGTTGGCGATGGTCGCGCGGTCGGCCAGCGGCAGGTGATCCAGCCCCGCCCCATAGAATTCCACGAACTTGTTCACCACGCCATGCTTGCGCAGCATCTGCACGACCTTCAGCACCAGATCGGTGGCGGTGGTGCCTTCCGGCATCTGGCCGGTCAGCTTGAAGCCCACGACCTCGGGGATCAGCATCGACACCGGCTGGCCCAGCATCGCGGCCTCGGCCTCGATG
>JAJZVD010000016.1 GCA_021845805.1 Pseudomonadota bacterium
ATCTGTCCATCTTGTCGGGCGTTCCGAACTGGCTGACGGTGTTGGCGCCAAAGCTGTCCTGCGTCTTTTCCTCCATCACCGAGAGCTGGCGGTCGATATCGATGCCGACAAAGCTTGACGGCAGGCCGTAGGCCGTCTCGAACACCTGCCGGAGCGACGGGCTGCCAAGCACCGAGTACCATTTGGCCGCGTCGGACATGTCGGACGTGGCCAGATTCGCCAGCGACGACCGGGTCTGCAGCGCCAGTTGCAGCGCGCTGTCCTGGGTACCCACGGCGGTGGCGAACTGCTGCGCCTGATAGGCCGCGATGATCCGGTTGGCAAAGCCGGGATCGCCGGTATGAGGCGTGCCGTCGCCGAACCCGAAGGCCTGCGCCATCGCCAGGAAGCGCTTGTCCGACAGGGTGTTCACCAGCGAGGAGCTGTCGCTGGTGTTGCTGCCGAGCGATTTGGCGATCAACGCCTTTGCCCCCGCCCTGTCGCCCAGCCCGAAGGCCCCCAGCGCGACGTTCAGCAGCCGCGGATCGGCCATGAGCTGGTCTACCGTGGTGATCTGTCCGATGGCTGCGGCAAAGTGGTCGGTGTCGCGCTGCTGCGCCGGGGCGGCATTGAAGGCGGCCTGCTGCGAGGCGAGCGTGCGGGTCAGGAATTGCCAGCCCGCGTAGCCGCCCATCGGAATGACAGGCTGAAAGCTCATGGCGACCCCGTGGCGAACAGGCGTTCCTCGCGCGGGAGCAGGCTGCGCAGGCACTTCAGCGCCTGATAGTGCTGATCCTCGAGCACGGCCGCCGTCGCCAGGTTCAACTGCTGCCGACTGTCGGTATCGGTCAGAACCTGGCTCAGCTGTTCGATTCCGCGCAGAAGCTGCTGACGGGTCCCGGCAGGATCGGCATCGCCCGAAAGCACGAGCTGGGCGATGTAGCAGACCCGCCGGACCGGGGTGACCGCCTCTTCCGGGTGGATTGCGTCGCGCAGCCGCAGGATATGGGCGTGCGGAGTCATGATCGACAGGCGCGAGCGGCGGTCGCCGTTCTCGATCACCGCGCCGTTGATCAGAACCCGCTCTTTCGGCGCAAGCTTCAGGACAAGGCCGCTCATCGGTCGTCACCCCCGCCGCGCAACCCGCGCATGACCGCGGTGTTGAGGTCGATCAGCACGTCCACCGGGGCATTGTCGGACAGTACCCGCTGGCTGTGCCGCAACGTGAATTCGTAAAGGTAGACGATCCCGGCCCGCAGCTCGCGGCCGAGCCTGTTGTCGGGGTCGGCGACATCGGCTGCCAGCGTTGTCCAGAGCCGCATGTTGTCGTGCAGCGCCTCGGCAAAGGCCGGGTAGGCCTCGGCCCGCTGGCGGTCCGCGGCGCGTAGGCGGCGGGTGACCTGGGCGATGATGTCATATTCCTGGGCGCGGGCCGTGCGGACCGGCGTACCGGGCCTGGCATAGGCCGCTCTTGCAAGGTCGAGGGCGTTCATGGGGGCTCCTTCCGGGGGCGGATTGGGTCAGGCTGGCCGGGTTCTTCCGGGATACGGGGCGCCCCTGAGGGCGCCCCGGCCGTTTCCGATCAGCGGAAGAGCGACAGCAAGTTCTGCGGCGCCTTGTTGGCGATCGACAATGCCTGCGTGCCCAGCTGCTGCTGCACCTGCAGCGCCTGCAGCCGCGCCGAGGCGGCCTCCATGTCGGCATCCACCAGCGAGCCGATCCCGGTCTTCAGCGTGTCGGCCAGCTTGGTGACGAAATCCTCCTGCGAGGTGAGTCGCGTGCTGGAGGAGCCGAACGACGCTGTCGCCTTGATCGAGAAGGCCAGCAGCGTCTCGATCTTCGAGAGCGCCGCGCTTGCCCCTGCGGCGGTCGTGACGTCGATCGACGACATCGCGGCCAGGCCACCTGACCCTGCATTGCCGAACTGCGCTGCCACGCTCAGGTCGTTCGCGCCGGTGTTGGTGAAGGTCAGCGTGCCGGGATTGGTCCCGTCATCCGAGAAGTCGACGGTCAGCCCCGTGATGCCCAGCTTGTCGATGGAGTTCTTCAGCCCGACTGCCACCATATCCTCGACCGAGGTGGCCGCGGCATCCTGCGCGGTGACCGTGTAGGTCGCGATCTTTCCGCCGATCGTCACCGAGACCTTGTCGCCGGCCACCAACGGATCAGCATTCTTGATCTGGATGGTACCGGTGGTTGCCGCGCCGCCGCCGGTGGTGCCATCCAGCGTGAAGGCCGCGGTATCGCCGGCGCCCGACACCCCGGTGGTGTTCGTGGCATCGAAGACCGCCTTCGCCGTGTAGCCGCCCGATGCCAGGTTCTGCGTCGCCACCGCGATGAAAGCGGCGGTGACGTTGCCGGACGTGTCACGGTCGAGCGCCGAGAGGATGTTGACCGCAGTGCCCTGCGAGCCGTCAACCAGGTTCACGCCGTTGAACTGCGCGGAACTAACCACCTGATTGATCTGATTCTTCAGTGCGGTGATGTCATCGTTCAGGCTTGCCCGATCGGCGTTGCCGTCCTGCGCTGCGATGATCTTCGTCTTCATCTGGGTCAGGTAGTTGGTGACCGAATTGGCCGCCTGGTTGGCGACGGCCACGGTCGAGGCCCCAAGTGTGAGGCTGTCGGAGATGCCGTTGAAGCCGGTCACATCCGAGTTCATCTGTGCGGAAATCGCCCAGACGGCGGCGTTGTCGACAGAGTTCGACACGGTCTTGCCGGTCGAGATCTGGTTTTGCACCGTGTTCAGCTGGTCGTTGATGCTCTGCAGGGTCTGCAGGGCGACCATGGCGCTGGTATTGGTCAGAATCGAAGACATGAGAAGTTCCTTCGGAAAGGTCGGCGGCTTTGCGCCGGGTTTCGTCGCACCGCGGGCGGTGCCCCAGGGGCCGTTCTGACCAATGCGGTGGGCTGTCCCCTGCCGCGCCACCCCAACTTGAGGTGCAGGATGAGTGATGATCCGGAAGTACTAACGCTTTCCTAAATCTAGCCGACGATTTGGCGCGCATTTGAACGATCAGGCGCGCCGTTCGATCGCCCCGCCTGCGGCGCCAAGCTGGCTGCGGCGCCCCTGGTTGTCGTAGGTCTGCGGTGCCGCCGCCCGCTGCAGTTCGGCAAGCCGCTGGCAGGCGGCGGCAACACCGCGCTGGGCGGCCGCGATCAGGCCCGCGTTGCGCCCTGCCTCGGCGCGCAGCCGCGCGAGGCTCGCGGCCGGTGGCGCGCCGGTCGCGGTCAGTGCGGCCAGAATCTCGGCCTTCTGCCCCGCAAGGGGGCCAAGCGCCGCAAGTTCGCCCCGCTGCAGGGCCGCGGCCTCTGCCGCAAGAAGGGCCCGCAGCGCCTCAACCGGGTCCATCGTCGCGTGCCTTGAGCGATTCGAAGAGGTGCTGGGCCAGCCCGATTCCGCCATGACGCACGATCGCCTCGGCCTCGGCCTGCACGAGGAATGATCCGAACTGCGCCTCGCCCGTGCCGCCGCCAAAGGCGTCGGGCGGTCGGTTGGCGCCTGCATGCTTCAGCATTTCGGCAAGGAAGGTGGCCTCAAGCGCCTGTGCCGTCTTGCGCAGGACATCGGTTCGGTCGGGGGCCGGGCTGGCCGGGGGAAGCGGTGTGATCATGTGGGCAGAATGGGGGGCGACGGTAAACATACGGTAACCCGTTGCGGCGAAACTGGTCGACGTTCCGAAGCGAGGCCCGCTGATGATTCCCGTTATCGCGCTGCCATCCCCGAGTGTTCTGCCACTGCCCCTTCCGCGCGAGGGGGACGACGACGATGCCTTTCGCCGCCTGATGGAGGACGCGCCGCCGCCAGACGACTCGCCGCCGCAGGCCGCGACGCTTGCCGGCCCGGTCCCGCCCCTGTCGTTGCCACCCCCGCCCCAGCCGGACTGGCAGGCCTGGGGGGGCATCGCCGGGACCGCGCCGCCAGAGGTCGCGCAGGCCGGTCTGGCGCCCGGGGGGGAGCCACCGCCTTTGCCCCCCGAGGGGGAGGCAGACGACGGCCCGCTTCGCCGGCTGGAGGGCGCGCCGCCGCCGCGCGCGCCGATGCCGCTGGTCGTCGTGCCGGTCTTTCCCGGCGCGCGCCCGCCCCTGCCGGACTGGCAGGCGCCGGGCGGCATCGCCGGGATCGCGCCGCCAGACGTTGCGCCGACCGATCCGCCGTCACGGACGTCGCCGCCGCCCCTTCCGCGCGAGGCGGAGGACGGTGGCCTTGCGCGGCTGCGAGACGACGCGGCGCCGCCGCCGTCGCAAGACGACCCGAAGCCGGAGTTGGTCGCGCCGCCCAGCCCCGCCCACCCCCCGCCCCCGCTTTCGCTGCCATCCCCGCCGACCTGGCCTGCCTGGTGGGGCCTCTCGACTGACGCGCCCCCCGAGGCCGCGCCCGACGCGAAGCTGCCGCCTGAGGGCAACGGCCTGTCCGTGCGTCGGCTCGGCACCGCCGAGGCGGCGGGCGATCCCTTGGCGCTGGTGGAGGCCGCCGGGCCGGAACCGGCCGCCGGGATGCCGCACGAGGCTGCAGAGCCGGACCGGGCGGATGCCGCGCCCGACGAGTCTGCCGCCCTGACGGTGGCAGAGCGCGCAACGGGACCGGCCGCCGCGCCTGTCATCCCGGCTGTGCTGCGTTCCCCCGCAACCTCGGAGCCTGCCACGCCCCGTGCCGACGGGGGGCCGCTGATCGAGACCCTGCGCCGCGCGCTCGCCACGTCACCCCCGGATCAGCGTCCGGTCGAACTTTCCTTTGCCGCGCCGGAACTTGGCGCCGTCCGGCTGATCATGCGCGGCCGCGGCCGCGTGGTCAGCGTGGCGATCGCGGCCGAGCGCGGAGACACGCTCGCCCTGCTGCAGACCCATGTGGAAAGCCTTGTCCGCGACCTGAACGAGCTTGGCTATTCCCAGGCCACCGTTTCGTTCGCGATCAGCGGGGCTGACGCGGGATCGGGGCAGGGCGGCATGACCGACGCGCCGCCGGGCCCGCCCGATGGTCCGGTGCCGCCCCCCGCCGACGGACAGCACCCCGACCCTGCCCTGCAACCCGGCCCTGCGCAAGGATGGCGCGACGGGCTTGACCTTCGACTGTGACCGGAGCCCCCATGACCCTTGCCGTTACCCCCTCCGCGTCTGCCGCTGCCCCGCCGCAGATCAACGCGAACTTCACCATGTTCCTCAAACTGCTGACGACGCAGCTGAAGAACCAGGACCCCATGAACCCCACCGACCCCGCCGACATGGCGGTGCAACTGGCCACCTTTTCCGCGGTCGAGCAGCAGACGCAGACGAATGCGCTTCTGAAGTCGATCGGGGGGCAGGTCAGCCAGATGGGCATGTCGCAACTGGCAGGATGGGTCGGGATGGAGGCGCGGGCCGCCGCCCCCGCCGCCTATTCGGGCACGCCGCTGACGCTCTGGCCGAAGCCGGAAAGCGGCGCGGAAACAACCTCGCTTCTGGTGACGGGGGCGGACGGCAAGCTGGCGGCCACGCTGAACGTTCCCGTCTCGAACGGCCCCATCACCTGGGAGGGGCGCGACGCCACGGGCGACGCGCTGCCGCCGGGCAGCTATTCCTTTTCCCTCGAGAGCTATGCCGGCGGCAAGCTGATCGGGACGACCCCGGTCGAAGTCTATTCCCGCGTGATCGAGGCGCAGAGCGGGCCGGACGGGCCGCTTCTGGTGCTGGCAGGCGGAGCAATGGTGGCGGCAACGGCCGTAACGGGGCTCAGGGCGGGGGGCTGATCAGAGCGTCGTCCCAAGCCAGATCCCGGCGGCGGCGATCGCGGCCCCGGTCAGCATCCACAGCAGCGGCGAGACCTGCCGCAGCGCGGGCGGCGGCGCGGGCGGCTCTGCCTGACGCATCAGTTGTGCCTCGACCAGTCGCGGCAGTTTGGGGCCGAAGCGCGCCAGCACCCGCGCCGTGCGGGCCAGATCGCGCACCACCGCGCGCGGCCCGACGTTTTCGCGGATATAGCCTTCGACCGTCGGCCGGGCGACCTGCCAGATATTGATATGCGGGTGCAACGAGCGCGCGACGCCCTCGACCACCACCATCGTGCGTTGCAGCAGGATCAGTTCGGTGCGGGTTTCCATGCCGAACCGCTCGGTCACCTCGAAGAGGTAGGCCAGCAGCCGTGCCATGGAAATGCGCGTGGCATCCATGCCGAAGATCGGCTCGCCCACCACGCGCAGCGCCCGGGCGAATTCGTCGACGTCGCGGTCGGGGGGGACGTAGCCCGCCTCGAAATGCACCTCGGCCACGCGGCGGTAATCCTTGCGGATGAAGCCGTAAAGGATCTCGGCGTAGACACGGCGGGTGTATTCGTCGATCCGGCCCATGATTCCGAAATCATAGGCGATGATGTCGCCGTTCGGCGCCACCTTCATGTTGCCCTGGTGCATGTCGGCATGGAAGTAGCCGTCGCGCAGCGCATGGCTGAGAAAGAGCCGCAGCACCCGCTCGCCCAGTGCCGCGCGGTCGATCCCGGCTGCATCCAGCGCGGCGTTGTCGCCGATCGGCAACCCCTCGGCCCAGGCCATGGTCATCACCTGGCGGGCCGAAAGCTCCCACACCGGCTCGGGGACGCGGAAGCCGCCGTCCTGCGCGGTGTTGGCCGCGAATTCCGAGGCCGCGGCGGTTTCCAGCCGCAGATCCAGTTCGCCCATGACCACGCCTTCGAAATGCGCGATCACTTCGCGCGGGCGCAGGCGGCGAGAGGCGGGCGAGAGCCACTCGATGATCGCGGCGGCCAGGTAGAAGGCGTCGATGTCGCGGCGGAAGGCGCGGTCGATGCCGGGGCGCAGCACCTTGACGGCCACTTCGCGGCCATCCCCTGCCAGCCGGGCCCGGTGAACCTGCGCGATCGAGGCCGCGGCGACCGCATCGGAAAACTCGGAAAACACCTCGTCGACCGGAAGCTGCAGGTCCTCTTCGACCATCCGCTTGGCGATCGCGGTCGAAAACGGCGGCAGCTTGTCCTGCAGGTAACGCATCTGGTCGGCCAGCTCGTCGCCCACCACGTCGGGGCGTGTCGACAGCACCTGGCCGAACTTGATGTAGGCGGGCCCCAGCGCGGTCAGCGCGCGGGTGGCCGGCGGAAGCGTCACGTCGCCCTTCACGCCCAGCCAGCGGAACGGCCAGCCCAGCACGCGCGCCACGACCCGCAGCCGCGGCGGTGCGTTCATCGCTTCGAGCACGACGCCCATGGCGCCGGTACGTTCCAGCGTGGCACCGGTGCGGATCAGCCGCCAGATGTTATGCGGACCGCGCACCTACAGCTTCCACCCGGAATGCAGCGCCGCGATGCCCAGGCTGAGGTTGCGGTACTTCACCTGCCCGAAGCCCGCGCTGCGGATCATGGCGGCGAAGGTCTCCTGGTCGGGGAACTTGCGGATCGACTCCACAAGGTACTGATAGCTGTCGCGGTCCTGCGCGATGATCTGCCCCATCGCCGGGATCACGTTGAAGGAATAGCGGTCATAGGCCCATTGCAGCGCGGGATTCGGCAACTGGCTGAACTCCAGCACCATGATCCGCCCGCCGGGCTTCAGGACCCGGTAGGCCTCGGCCAGCGCATCGGGGATGCGCGTCACGTTCCGGATGCCGAAGCTGATCGTGTAGACATCGAAGGTGTTGGCGGCGAAGGGCAGGGCCATCGCATCGCCCACCACCCAGTCAAGGCTGCCCGCCATCTGCTCGGCCTCGGCGCGGTGGCGGCCCTCGACCAGCATCGATTCCGTCATGTCGAGCACGGTGGCATGGCCGCTGCGCGCGCGCTTGAGAAAGCGGAAGGCCACATCGCCGGTGCCGCCCGCCACATCGAGCAGCCTCTGCCCGGGCCGGGGCGCCAGCCAATCCATCATCGCGTCTTTCCACAGGCGATGGATCCCGACCGACATCACGTCGTTCATCACGTCGTATTTCGAGGCCACGCGGGTAAAGACCCCGTGCACCATCCCGGCTTTCTGGTCTTCGGCCACCGTCTGGAAGCCGAAATGGGTCGTCTTGGCGGGTTCGTCGGTCATCAGGCCTTGCCGTCGCTTTTGGTGACCCTTCTTATAGGCCGCCGGCCGTGGGTTACAATGCGCGCCGCGCCGCAGGGGGAGAGGATGCCGGAACTGCCAGAGGTGGAAACCGTGCGGCGCGGGCTGGAGCCGGTGATGACCGGCCGCCGGATCGCGCGTGCCGAGGTGCGCCGCCCCGACCTGCGCTGGCCGCTGCCGGAACGCATGGCCGAGCGTCTGACGGGCGCGCAGGTGCAGGGGCTGCGGCGGCGGTCGAAATACATCCTGGCCGACCTGTCGACGGGCGAGACGCTGTTGATCCACCTGGGCATGTCGGGGCGGATGCTGATTTCCGGGCAGATGCTGGGCGAGTTCCACCACGATCATCCCGCCCCGGCCAGGCACGACCACATCGTGCTGGAGATGGAAGGCGGCGCGCGGGTCACCTTCAACGACGCCCGTCGCTTCGGCATGATGGACCTGTTGCCGACCGCCGCGGCCGAGGCGCATCCGCTGCTGGCCGCGCTGGGCCCCGAGCCTTTCGGCAATGCCTTTTCCGAACCCTACCTCGTGGCCCGGCTGAAGGGCCGCAACACGCCGGTGAAGGCCGCGCTGCTGGATCAGGCGGTGGTGGCGGGGCTTGGCAACATCTACGTCTGCGAGGTGCTCTACCGCGCCGGGATCGACCCGCGGCGCAAGGCCGGGCGGATCGCGGCCGACCGGGTGGCGGCGCTGGTCCCGCTGATCCGGCAGGTGCTGGCCGAAGCGATCGAGGCGGGCGGCTCGAGTCTGAAGGACTATCGCCAGGCGGATGGCGAGTTGGGCTATTTCCAGCATGCCTTCCGCGCCTATGACCGCGAGGGGGCGCCCTGCCTGACGCCCGGCTGCCCGGGCACGATCCGCCGCATCGTGCAGTCCGGCCGGTCGACCTGGTTCTGCCCGGCCTGCCAGCGGTGACTTGCGCGGCCGGTGCCGCCTGATAGGAAAGACGGGGCCGAGGGAGGATGCGATGACCTATGAAACCCTGATCGTCGAGATCGCCGAGGGCGTGGCGCTGGTGCGGCTGAACCGGCCCAAGGCGCTGAACGCGCTGAACAGCCAGTTGCTGCGCGAGCTTGCCGCGGCGCTGACGGCGGCCGACGCCGACCCCGCGGTGCGCTGCATCGTGCTGACCGGCTCGGACAAGGCCTTTGCCGCAGGGGCGGACATCAAGGAAATGTCGGGCAAGGGCTTTGTCGACGTGTTCGGCGAGGATCTCTTCACCCCGCAGACCGAGGCGATGCTGCGCGTGCGCAAGCCGATCGTGGCGGCGGTGGCGGGCTATGCGCTGGGCGGCGGCTGCGAGCTTGCCATGATGTGCGATTTCATCATCGCGGCCGACACCGCGAAGTTCGGCCAGCCCGAGATCAACCTCGGCGTGGTGGCGGGGATCGGCGGCACCCAGCGGCTGACCCGTTTCGTGGGCAAGTCGAAGGCCATGGACATGCACCTGACCGGCCGGATGATGGATGCGGCCGAGGCGGAACGCTCGGGGCTGGTCAGCCGGGTGGTACCTGCCGATCGGCTGCTGGACGAGGCGATGGCCGCCGCGAAGGGGATCGCCGCGAAATCGATGGTGGCGGTGCGGGCGGTCAAGGAATCGGTCAACCGCAGCTATGAAACGACACTGCGCGAAGGCGTGCTGTTCGAGCGGCGGCTCTTCAACGCGCTGTTTGCCACCGAAGACCAGAAGGAAGGCATGGCCGCCTTTCTCGAAAAGCGCCCGGCGGCCTTCCGCGACAGGTGAGACCCCGAGCAGATAGGCCGAAAAACCTGCCCCTTGGCAGTTGACTTGCCCGCGAGTCGCTCCTAAAAGCGCGACTTCAGATTTACCCGAACCGAAATCGGAACCCGTACATATGGCCAACACGCCTCAGTCCAAGAAACGCGCCCGCCAGAGCGAAGCGCGCTATGCCGTGAACAAGGCGCGCCGGTCGCGCATCCGCACCTTCATCCGCAAGGTTGAAGAGGCGCTGGCGTCGGGCGATGCGAAGGTGGCGGCTGAGGCTCTGCAGACGGCGCAGCCAGAAATGGCGCGTGGCGTGTCGAAGGGCGTGCTGCACAAGAACACCGTCGCGCGGAAAATGTCGCGCCTGTCGGCGCGCGTGAAGTCGCTGACGGCCTCAACTTACTGAAATATAACGATTTTTTCACAAAGGGCGTGGCTTTTCAGCCGCGCCCTTTGTGTCATTTCGGTGGCGCGCCCCTGGGCGACCGTGCCCTTTTTGCACGGGGCGCCGGATTCGCTGTCGCCGAGTTTGAGTCAAGCGTGAAGATGAGTTGCACGGGGTCGAGAGGCCTTGCTAGCGTCCGGGTGCGAGTCTGTTCGCCCAGGGGGAGTACCCCGGCACGCAGTTCCGAAACCGCGGCCCATCTGCCAAATGGGCTGACCTGCGGTTCGGCTGATACCGGGTTCATAGCAGCGCGTTGCCGGGACAGCGGCGCGGTGTTCGCGGATCGTCACAGGGTCGGGCATCTCCCGGCCTTCGGGCGATCATGCGTCCTTTAAGGGTGGGTTGGTGCGGGACGACATCTGATGCCGGCGCAAGCGGGCTGGATGCGTTCGTGTATCCGTCAGACAGTGCAAGGCCCGCTTCTGCGGCGGGTCTTTACAGTGGTGGAACGAGTATCGACCCGGACGGCAAAGACCGATCCGGCAATAAATGAAAGAACGCGGATCAGGACGAATGACCGAAGAAACCTGGGGGCATGTGCGCAAGGAATTGCTGAAAGCCGTTGGGCGAAGCAGTTTCTCCACATGGATCGAACCGTTGCGCTTTGCCGATCTGACCGACGGCGTCGCGCGCTTCACCGTACCGACCACGTTCATCGGAACCTGGGTGGAACGGAATTTCGCTGACGCGATCCGCCAGCAGATGCTGCGCGCGGGCGTCGAGGTCGAGCGGCTGGAGTTCGCGGTGGCCAGCAGCCCCGCGCTCCGCCCGGCCCCCGCCTTGGCGGCCCACGCGTCTGCGTCCCCGGCTGCCGCGGCGGATACGGCGCGCAGGCAGGGCCCCGCCGCCGCGCGTGCCGACGACGGCGAGACGCTGAGCGCTCCGCTCGATTCGCGCTTCACCTTCGACAGTTTCGTGGTCGGCAAGCCGAACGAACTGGCCCATGCCGCCGCGCGCCGCGTGGCCGAAGGTGGCCCGGTTACCTTCAATCCCTTGTTTCTTTACGGGGGCGTGGGGCTTGGCAAGACGCACCTGATGCATGCCATCGCGCATGAAATCCGGGTGAAGCGGCCGAACCTGCGGGTGCTCTACCTGTCCGCGGAACAGTTCATGTACCGTTTCGTGCAGGCGCTGCGCGAACGCCAGATCATGGATTTCAAGGAGATGTTCCGTTCTGTCGACGTGCTCATGGTCGATGACGTGCAGTTCATCGCGGGCAAGGACAGCACGCAGGAAGAGTTCTTCCATACCTTCAACGCGCTGGTGGACCAGAACAAGCAGATCGTGATTTCCGCCGACCGTGCGCCGGGTGAGATCAAGGATCTGGAGGACCGCATCAAGAGCCGCCTGCAATGTGGCCTGGTGGTGGATCTGCATCCGACCGATTACGAACTCCGGCTCGGTATCCTTCAGCAGAAGGCCGAATACTACCGCGGACAATATGCGGGCCTGATGCTGGCCGAGGGGGTGCTGGAGTTTCTGGCCCATCGCATCACGACCAATGTCCGTGTGCTGGAAGGTGCGCTGACGCGGCTTTTCGCCTTTGCAAGCCTCGTGGGGCGCGAGATCACGCTGGAACTCGCCCAGGACTGTCTGGCCGACATCCTGCGCCAGTCGGAGCGCAAGATCACCATCGAGGAAATCCAGCGCAAGGTGGCCGAGCATTACAACGTGCGCCTGGCCGATCTGATCGGGCCGAAGCGGGTGCGCACCATCGCCCGGCCGCGGCAGATCGCGATGTATCTGGCCAAGCAGTTGACCCCCCGCAGCCTGCCCGAGATCGGGCGCCGCTTTGGTGGGCGCGACCACACAACCATCATGCACGGCGTCAAGAAGATCGAAGAGCTGATGGCCCAGGACAGCCAGATGGCCGAAGACCTGCAGCTTCTTCGCCGCTTGCTGGAAAGCTGAGCCGGACCGCACTCTTGACGCTTCCGTCAAAGTCTCGGACAGTCGCGGGAAACCGCCGCGGCCGCGGCGCGTGCTCGGCACGACCAGAAGGATAAAGGGTATGAAGATCAGCATCGAGCGGGGCGCGCTTCTGAAGGCCGTCGCCCAGGCGCAGTCGGTGGTCGAGCGGCGCAACACGATCCCGATTCTGGCCAATGTCCTGATCGAGGCCGAAGGCAACAGTGCCAGCTTCCGCGCCACCGATCTGGACATCGAGGTGGTGGACAGGGCGCCCGCCATGGTCGAACGGCCGGGCGCCACCACGGTCTCGGCTGTGATGCTGCACGAGATCGTGCGCAAGCTGCCCGATGGCGCCCTGGTGCAACTGAGCGACGACGGCAGCGCCGGGCGGCTGACGGTGCAGGCGGGGCGGTCGACCTTCAACCTCGCTACGCTTCCGCGCGAGGATTTTCCGGTCATGGCGACCTCGGAATATGCCTCGAACTTCGCCGCCCCCGCGCCGGTGCTGCGGCGGCTGTTCGACAAATCGAAATTCGCGATTTCGACCGAAGAGACGCGCTATTACCTGAACGGCGTCTACATGCATGTCGCGCAGGGCGAAGACGGCCCGGTGCTGCGCTGCGTGGCGACCGATGGCCACCGCCTGGCCCGGATCGACGCGCCCCTGCCCGACGGCGCCGCCGGGATGCCCGGCGTGATCGTGCCGCGCAAGACGGTGGGCGAGCTGCGCAAGCTTCTGGACGATGACGAGATGCAGATCGCCGTGTCGGTCAGCGAAACCAAGGTGCGCTTTGCCACGCCGCAGATCACGCTGACCTCGAAGGTGATCGACGGCACCTTCCCGGATTACACACGGGTGATCCCGCTGTCGAACACCAAGCGGCTGGAAGTGGATGCGAGCGAATTCGCCAAGGCGGTGGACCGGGTGGCAACCGTGTCGTCGGAACGCTCGCGCGCGGTGAAGCTGAGCCTTGATGAAGACCGGCTGGTGCTGTCGGTCAACGCCCCTGACAGCGGCGCCGCGGAAGAGGAACTGGCCGTGGCCTATGGCGACGAGCGGCTGGAAATCGGCTTCAACGCCAAGTACCTGCTGGAAATTGCCAGCCAGGTTGACCGGGAAAACGCGGTGTTCCTGTTCAACTCGTCGGGCGATCCCACGCTGATGCGCGAGGGCAACGATACCTCGGCCGTCTATGTCGTGATGCCGATGCGCGTCTGACCCGGGGGGTGCCCGGGGCTCTCTGCCCCCGGCCCCGCCGAAGAGTTTTTGCCAAGATGAAAGGCGGGCCTTGGGGACTCTGGCCGTTCTGACCCTGGCCTTGTCGCATTTCCGCAGCCACCGGGCGGCGCGGCTGGCGCTGGATGGGCGCCCTGTGGCGCTTTGGGGGCCGAATGGCGCGGGCAAGACCAACGTGCTGGAGGCCGTGTCGCTGCTGTCACCCGGCCGCGGCCTGCGCCGGGCCGCGGCGGAAGAGATGGTCCGCCGCCCCGAAGGCCTGGGCTGGAAGGTTGCGGCCAATCTGCGCAGCCTCTGGCAGGTGCACGAGGTCGAGACCTGGGCCGAGCCCGACAGCGGTCGGCAGGTGCGGATCGACGGCAAGGCGGCCACGCAGCTGATGCTGGGGCATGTGGCGCGCATCCTGTGGCTGGTGCCCGCGATGGACAGGCTCTGGCTGGAGGGCGCCGACGGCCGCCGCCGCTTCCTCGACCGGATGGCGATGAGCTTTGAGCCCGGCCATGCCGAACAAACGCTCGCATACGAAAAGGCGATGCGGGAACGCAACCGGCTGCTGCGCGATCAGGCGGGCGACGCGGCCTGGTACGGCGCGCTGGAATTGCAGATGGCGGGGGCGGGCGCGGCGATCCTTGCCGCCCGCCGACGCACGGTCGCGCGGCTTCTGGCCGCGCAAGAGGGGACCGAAACCGCTTTTCCCCGCGCGGATCTGGCGCTGAGCGACCCGGACGGCCCGCTGCCCGACACGGCCGAGGGGCTGGCGGCGCTGTGGTCCGCTGGCCGCCGTCGCGACCTGGCCGCCGGGCGCACGCTGCAGGGGCCGCATCGCGCCGACCTGCTGGCCATCTTCACCGCCAAGGGCGTGCCCGCCGACCAGTGTTCGACCGGCGAGCAGAAAGCGCTGCTGATCTCGCTGATCCTGGCCAATGCACGGGCGCTGGCCGCCGATGTCGGCGCGCCGCCCCTGCTGCTGCTGGACGAGGTGTCTGCGCATCTTGATGCGGCCCGCCGTGCCGCGCTTTATGACGAGGTCTGCGCATTGGGCGCGCAGGCGTTCATGACCGGCACCGGGCCCGAGCTGTTCGCGGGCCTCGGGGGCCGGGCGCAGGGGTTCGCCGTCACCGAAACCGCGGGCATATCCGTGCTGAACGAGGAGGATGTTCCATGACCCCGCAGCGCGTGACGCTGATCACCCTGGGCGTGGCCGATCTGGCGCGGGCGCGGGCCTTCTACGCGGCGCTTGGCTGGCAGCCCGCCCTCGCGTTGGAGGGGGTGGCCTTCTACCAGATGCACGGCGCGGCGCTTGCCCTGTTCGGGCTTGCCGACCTTGCCGCCGACCAGACCCGGACGCGCGCCGAACTTGGAACCGGGGCCATGACGCTGGCACAGAACTTCACCAGTATGGCCGAGGTCGATGCGGCCTTCGCGCTGGCGTTGCGGGCTGGTGCCCGGGCGATCAAGCCGCCGCAGGCGACCGACTGGGGCGGCTATTCCGGGTATTACGCCGATCCCGACGGGCATGTCTGGGAGGTTGCGATGAACCCGTTCTGGCCGCTTGCCGCCGATGGCAGCCTGACCCTGCCCGCGCCATGACGGTGACTCTGGTGCAGATGGCGCTCTACGCCGGGGCGCTGGTGATCCTGTGGGTCACGCCGGGCCCCGTCTTCGTGGCGCTGACCGCCCGCGCGCTGACAGGGGGCTTTGCCTCGGCCTGGCCGCTGGCAGTGGGGGTGACGATCGGCGATGTCGTCTGGCCGCTGGTGGCGATCTTCGGGCTGACGGCGATGGTGGGCGACCACGCCGCCCTGATGGGCATCCTGCGCTGGGTCGCGGCGGCGATCTTTCTGGTCATGGGGGCCGGGCTTCTGGCCCATGCAGGGCGGCCGATAGGTACCGACGGGCGGCTGACCCGGCCGGGCCGCTGGGCGGGCTTTTCCGCCGGTGTGGCCGCGATCCTCGGCAACCCCAAGGCGATCCTGTTCTACATGGGCGTGCTGCCCGGTTTCTTCGACCTGACGCGGGTGACCGGGCCCGACATCGTGGCGATCTGCGGCCTGTCGATGGCGATCCCGCTGGCCGGAAACCTTGTCATGGCGGCCACGGTGGCGCGGCTGCGCGCGCGCCTGACCTCGCCTGCGGTCCTGTGGCGGGTGAACCTTGTCGCCGGGGGGCTGCTGGTGGCCGTCGGCGCCGCGATTGCGGTGCTGTAACGCCCCGGGGCGCGTGACATTCCGCGACCGACGGCCTATAAAGCGGACGCAGTTCCAAGGAAGGTCCGCATGGCCGAAGACGCAAAGGTGCCCGAAGAATACGGCGCCGATTCCATCAAAGTCCTCAAGGGGTTGGAGGCGGTCCGCAAACGCCCCGGAATGTACATCGGGGATACCGACGACGGCTCGGGCCTGCATCACATGGTCTATGAGGTCGTCGACAACGGCATCGACGAGGCGCTGGCGGGCCACGCGACCGAAGTCAGCGTGAAAATCCACGCCGATAGCTCGGTTTCGGTGCGCGACAACGGCCGCGGCATTCCCACCGACATCCACGCCGAAGAGGGCGTCTCGGCGGCCGAGGTCATCATGACCCAGCTGCATGCGGGCGGGAAGTTCGACCAGAACAGCTACAAGGTATCGGGTGGCCTGCACGGCGTGGGCGTCTCGGTGGTGAACGCGCTGTCAGACTGGCTGGAGCTGCGCGTCTGGCGCGGCGGCAAGGAACACTTTGCGCGGTTCGAACACGGCGACACCGTCGAACACCTGCGCGTGGTCGGCGATGCGGTCGGGCAGCGCGGCACCGAGGTGCGCTTCCTGGCCTCGACCCAGACCTTCTCGAACCTGGAATACAGCTTCAAGACACTGGAAAACCGCCTGCGGGAACTGGCGTTCCTGAACTCGGGCGTGAAGATCGTGCTGGAAGACGAACGCCCCGCAGAGCCTTTGCGAACAGAGCTTTACTATGAAGGCGGTGTGCGGGAATTCGTGCGCTACCTCGACCGCTCCAAGACCCCGGTGATGGCCGATCCGATCTTCATGCAGGGCGAGCGCGGCGGCATCGGCGTCGAGGTCGCGATGTGGTGGAACGACAGCTACCACGAAACCGTATTGCCGTTCACAAACAACATCCCGCAGCGCGACGGTGGCACCCACCTTGCCGGATTCCGCGGCGCGCTGACCCGGACGATCAACAGCTATGCCCAGACCTCGGGCATCGCGAAGCGCGAAAAGGTCGATTTTACCGGTGACGACGCCCGCGAAGGGCTGACCTGCGTGCTGTCGGTCAAGGTGCCCGATCCGAAATTCTCGAGCCAGACCAAGGACAAGCTGGTGTCGTCCGAGGTGCGGCCGGCGGTCGAGGCGCTGGTGAACGAGAAGCTGGCCGAGTGGTTCGAGGAAAATCCCGGCCCCGCCAGGCAGATCGTGGGCAAGATCATCGAGGCCGCGCTGGCCCGGGAAGCGGCGCGCAAGGCGCGCGAGTTGACCCGGCGCAAGACGGCGATGGACGTGGCAAGCCTGCCCGGCAAGCTGGCCGACTGTCAGGAAAAGGACCCCGCGCTGAGCGAGTTGTTCATCGTCGAGGGTGACAGCGCCGGCGGTTCGGCCAAGCAGGGCCGCGCGCGCAAGAACCAGGCGGTGCTGCCGCTGCGGGGCAAGATCCTGAACGTCGAGCGCGCCCGGTTCGATCGGATGTTGTCATCGGAAACGGTCGGCACGCTGATCACCGCGCTGGGCACGGGCATCGGCCGCGACGAATTCGACATCGGCAAGCTGCGCTATCACAAGATCATCATCATGACGGATGCCGACGTCGATGGCGCCCACATCCGCACGCTGCTGCTGACATTCTTCTTCCGTCAGATGCCGCAGATCATCGACGGGGGCTATCTCTACATCGCGCAGCCGCCGCTCTACAAGGTCGCGCGCGGCAAGTCCGAGGTCTACCTCAAGGATCAGGCGGCCCTTGACGACTACCTGATTCACATGGGGGTCGAGGGGGCCGTGCTGCGGCTGGGCTCGGGCGAGGAAATCGTCGGCGCCGACCTGGCCCGCGTGGTCGAGGAAGCGCGCCTGGTGCGCCGGATCCTGCAGGCCTTCCCCACCCATTACCCGCAGCACATCCTGGAACAGGCCGCCATCGCCGGGGCGCTGAAGGCGGGCCGGGTGGACAGCGACGCGCAGGGCGTGGCCAACGAGGTGGCGCGGCGGCTGGATCTGGTGGCGGTGGAATACGAGCGTGGCTGGCAGGGCCGCCCGACCCAGGACCACGGCCTGCGATTCTCGCGCGTGCTGCGCGGGGTGGAAGAGGTGCGCACGCTGGATGGTCAGGTGCTGCGCTCGGGCGAGGCGCGGCGGCTGGCGCAGCATACCGATTCGCTGCAGGAAATCTACGGCACGCCCGCCCGGCTGATCCGCAAGGACCGCGAACAGCCGATCCACGGTCCGGTCGAACTGCTGGCGGCCATCCTGGCCGAGGGCGAAAAGGGCCTGAGCCTGCAACGCTACAAGGGGCTGGGCGAGATGAACCCGGAACAGTTGTGGGAAACCACGCTGGACCCCGAAGCGCGCACGCTGCTGCAGGTGCGGGTGGATGACGTGGCCGAGGCCGACGACATCTTCACCAAGCTGATGGGCGACGTGGTGGAACCGCGGCGCGAGTTCATCCAGCAGAACGCGCTGAGCGTCGAGAACCTCGACTTCTGATCCGTGGCAGCGCCCCCCGCACTGTGGCGGGGGGCGGTCAGCCCTGGCCGTGGGCGGCCTGGTCGTAGATGAAGCCGTAGGTGGGATAGACCCCGCCAAAGGTGCCGTCGAGGTTCTCGACGCGCACCTGCGACCAGTCGTTCCTGGGCGAGACATCCACCACGCGCGTGTCGGCCGTCACCGTGTTGCGCACCCAGTTGGCCTGGTTCACCAGCACTTCGCGCGGGCTGACCACCTTTGCCACCAGCGCGACATGGCCCAGTGGCATCCCGCGGGTGGACCGGAAGGCCAGCACGGCGCCCGCGGCGGGTTCCGGGCCGCGCGCATACCGGTTGGCGGCCAGCGACCACCACTGATGCGCATCGCCCTGAATGTTGAAGCTGGTGACGGTGTTCACATAGGTCACGCACCAGATCCTGCGGGCGCCGCCATGGCCCACGACGCGCGGCAGCCCGGCCGCTGCGGGCGCCGCCACGACGACGAAGGGTGCCGCCGTGCGGGCGGGCGCGGCGGCGGCCACGTGTTGCGGCCGGAACGCCGGGCGCGGCGCAGGCACCAGCGACCGGCTGGGCGCCAGCGTGACGGGGATGAGCCGCGGGCGCGGCATCGGAAAGATCGCGGGAATCGGGCGCGGCACATCGGCCAGATGGACGGTCGGCATCGCGGCCGGACGGTCGGGCGTCACCAGGTCGTTGGCTTGCGCTGCAACGGACGCCAGGCCAAGAAGCCCAAGCGCAAACGCCAAAACAATCCCCGGACGTGCCCTGAGTGCCTGCACCGTTCGTCCCTCCTGAGGTCTTTCGCCCCTGCGCCCCGCCGCCCATTGCCAAGGCTGGCCGCATCGACGGGGCGACTCTCTCATGGCATTGACCGGTGCGCGGGCTCAAGCGCCGGGATTGCCCCAAGGCGCTCTTCCGGCCGTGATCGGCAAGGTTCTGCTTATCCGCCCGGCGCAGGTGTCGGGGGTGGCGCGGAAATCGAGCCTTGCAGATTCGGGCCGGGCGGCCTATATGCACCTCAACAGCGGCGCTTCGGGGTCCAAACCCGAGGCCCACCGGCAGGTTTGACGGGCCGCGCGCCCGTTTTTTTGTTTTCGGACCCAATGACCGACCTGATTGCCAAAACCGCCATCGACCGGCGCCTTGCCGAGATCGTCACCCCCGCCATCGAAGGGTTGGGGTTCGAGCTTGTGCGCATCCGCCTGATGGGGGGCAAGACCCGCACCCTGCAGATCATGGCCGACCGCCCCGACGGAGGGATCGAGGTCGAAGATTGCGCCCGGATTTCCACGGCCGTCTCCGCCGTGCTCGACGTCGAGGACCCGATCGAAGAGGCTTATATCCTCGAGGTGTCCTCGCCCGGCATCGACCGGCCGCTGACCCGGCTGAAGGATTTCGCGATGTGGGACGGCTACGAGGCCCGGCTCGAGACGACCGAGCTGATCGACGGCCGCCGCCGCTTCAAGGGCACGCTGGCGGGCACCGAGGATGACGAGGTGCTGATCGAGATCGAGGAAGGCGGCGAGGCGGTCACGATCGGGCTGAAGTTCGATTGGCTGAGCGACGCCAAGCTGATTCTGACCGAAGAGCTGATCGCCGAGATGCTGCGCCAGCGCAAGGAAGCCGGCGTGATCGACGAAAGCCGGTTCGACGAGATCGAGGAAACCGAAGAAACCGAGGAGGGCGAGGACGACGGCTCCGACGCCCCCGAGACGAAACACTGAGCCCGGGAGGGATAGATGGCGATTACCTCTGCCAACCAGCTGGAGCTTCTGCAGACCGCCGAAGCTGTGGCGCGCGAGAAGATGATCGACCCGGATCTGGTGATCCAGGCGATGGAAGACAGCCTCGCCCGCGCCGCGAAGAGCCGCTATGGCGCCGAGCTGGATATCCGCGTCCACATCGACCGCAAGACCGGCCGCGCCACCTTCACCCGGGTGCGCACCGTCGTGGAAGACGAGGCGGTCGAGAATTACCAGGCCCAGTTGACCGTGGCCCAGGCCCGTGCCCACAAGCCGGATGCCGCCGTGGGCGACGAGATCATCGACGAGGTTCCCCCGGTCGAGATGGGCCGTATCGCCGCGCAATCGGCCAAGCAGGTGATCCTGCAAAAGGTCCGTGAAGCCGAGCGCGACCGCCAGTTCGAGGAATTCAAGGACCGCAAGGGCTCGATCATCAACGGTCAGGTCAAGCGCGAGGAATACGGCAACATCATCGTCGACATCGGCCGGGGCGAAGGCATCCTGCGCCGGAACGAGAAGATCGGCCGCGAATCCTACCGCCCGAACGACCGCATCCGCTGCTACATCAAGGACGTGCGCCGCGAGGCCCGGGGCCCGCAGGTCTTCCTGTCGCGCACCGACCCGCAGTTCATGGCGGAACTGTTCAAGATGGAAGTGCCGGAAATCTACGACGGCATCATCGAGATCAAGGCCGTGGCCCGCGACCCGGGCAGCCGCGCCAAGATCGCCGTCATCAGCTATGACAACTCGATCGACCCGGTCGGCGCCTGCGTCGGCATGCGCGGCAGCCGCGTTCAGGCCGTGGTGAACGAGCTTCAGGGCGAAAAGATCGACATCATTCCGTGGAACGCCGATCAGGCGACCTTCCTCGTCAACGCGCTGCAACCGGCCGAAGTGTCGAAGGTGGTGATCGACGAAGAGGCGGGCAAGATCGAGGTCGTGGTGCCGGACGAGCAGCTTTCGCTTGCCATCGGCCGCCGTGGCCAGAACGTGCGGCTGGCAAGCCAGCTGACCGGGCTGGACATCGACATCATGACCGAGGCCGAGGAAAGCCAGCGCCGTCAGGCCGAATTCGCCGAGCGCACCCAGCTCTTCATGGACACGCTGGACGTGGACGAGATGATGGCGCAGCTTCTGGTCGCCGAAGGCTTCACCAGCCTCGAGGAAGTGGCCTATGTCGATCTTGACGAGCTTCTGTCGATCGACGGCTTCGACGAGGGCACCGCCGAGGAACTTCAGGCCCGCGCCCGCGATCATCTGGAAGAGATGAACCGCAAGGCGCTGGAAACCGCGCGGTCGCTTGGCGCCGACGACAGCCTGATCGGCTTCGAGGGGCTGACCCCGCAGATGGTCGAGGCGCTGGCCAAGGACGGCGTGAAGACGCTGGAAGATTTTGCCACCTGCGCCGACTGGGAACTGGCCGGCGGCTGGACCACGGTGAACGGCGAGCGCAAGAAGGACGAGGGCGTTCTCGAGAAGTTCGAGATGAGCCTTGAGGAAGCGCAGCACCTGATCATGAAGGCCCGCGTCATGCTGGGCTGGGTCGATCCGTCGGAACTGGCGGCGCTTGACGCCGCTGACGAGGAAGAGCCCGCCGAGGACGACGAGGCCTGAATATGACACGTGGCGGCGCCGAAACCGAGGCCGACGGACCCGAACGGCGCTGCATCGTGACGGGCGAGGTTCAGCCCAAGGGCGGGCTGATCCGCTTTGCCCTTGGCCCGGAAGGCCAGGTGGTGCCCGACGTGCTGGGCCGGTTGCCCGGGCGCGGCATCTGGGTGTCGGCCGACCGCAAGGCGATCGAGACCGCGGCCAGGAAGGGGCTTTTTGCCCGCGCCGCGCGCAAGCCGGTGCAGGTGCCCGAACGGCTGGCCGACGAGGTGGAAGCCGCGCTGGCCCGGCGGGTGGTTGACCTGATCTCGCTGGCCCGCAAGGCGGGCGATGCGGTGACGGGATATGAGAAGGTGAAGGACTGGCTGGTAAAGGGCCGCGCCGTGGTGCTGATCCAGGCATCCGACGGTTCGGAACGCGGCAAGTCAAAGCTGCACCCCCCGCCCGGAAGGAACGGCTTCATCGGCTGTCTGACCGGGCAGGAAATGGGTTTGGCTTTCGCACGGGAACATGCGATACACGGCGCGCTTGCCGCTGGTGGACTCGCAACTCGTGTTGTAGAGGAAGCGGCAAAGCTCGCGGGCCTGCGCGAGCATATCGGCGGCGTGTCCGCCGGAAGGGATACGAAAGACGCATGAGCGATACAGACGGCAAGAAACCGCTGGGCCTTGGCGGGGCACGGTCGGGCCAGGTGAAGCAGAGCTTCAGTCACGGGCGTACGAAGAGCGTCGTCGTCGAGACGAAGCGCAAGCGCGTCGTGGTGCCGAAGCCCGGCGCACCGGCGGGTGCATCCGCCTCGGGCAGCGCGCCGCATCTGGGCGATCCGTCGAAGCGGCCGGCCGGGATCAGCGATGCCGAGATGGAGCGCCGCCTGAAGGCGGTGCAGGCCGCACGGGCGCGCGAGCAGGAAGAAGCGGCCCAGCGGGCCGAAGACGAACGCCAGCGCGAAGAAGACCGTCAGCGCCGCCGCGAGGAAATCGAGGCCAAGGAGCGTGAAGAACGCGCCATGGCCGAGGCTCAGCGTCTTAAGGCCGAAGAAGAGGCGCGCCTGAAGGCCGCCGAAGCCGAAGCCGAGGCGCGCGCCAAGGCCCGCAAGGTGGCCGCCGACGTCGAGACCCCGGCCCGGGCAAAGCCCGCCCCGGCGACCCCGGCGGAAGCTCCGGCGGATCGTGGCGCCAAGATCGGTGCCAGCGCGGCCCCGAGCGCCCGCAAGACCGACCGCGATCGCGGCGGCGACGACCGCGGCGCCGAAGGCGCCGGCCGTGGCAAGGGCAAGGGCGACGATGGCCGCCGCGTGGGCAAGCTGACGCTCTCCGAGGCGATCTCGGACGAGGGCGGCCGCCAGCGCAGCCTGGCCGCGATCAAGCGCAAGCAGGAAAAGGCCCGCCAGAAGGCGATGGGCATGAGCCTGAAGCCCGAAAAGCAAAGCCGCGACGTGCAGTTGCCTGAAACCATCGTGGTGCAGGAACTGGCGAACCGCATGGCCGAGCGGGTGGCCGACGTGGTGAAGGCGCTCATGAAGATGGGCATGATGGTCACCATGAACCAGACCATCGACGCCGACACCGCCGAACTGGTGATCGAGGAATTCGGCCACCGCGCCGTCCGCGTGTCGGAAGCCGATGTCGAACAGGTGATCGACACCGTGGCCGACAAGGTCGAGGATCTGGAACCGCGGCCGCCGATCGTGACCATCATGGGCCACGTCGACCACGGCAAGACCTCGCTTCTTGACGCCATCCGGCATGCCAATGTGGTGGCGGGCGAAGCGGGCGGGATCACCCAGCATATCGGCGCCTATCAGGTGAAGACCGACAGCGGCTCTGTGCTGACGTTCCTCGACACCCCCGGCCACGCGGCCTTCACCAGCATGCGTGCCCGTGGCGCGCAGGTGACGGACATCGTTGTTCTGGTGGTGGCTGCCGATGATGCCGTGATGCCGCAGACGATCGAGGCGATCAACCACGCCAAGGCGGCCAAGGTGCCGATGATCGTGGCGATCAACAAGATCGACAAGTACGAGGCGAACCCCCAGAAGGTTCGCACCGACCTGCTGCAGCACAACGTCGTGGTCGAAGCAATGTCGGGCGACACCCTGGATGTCGAGGTTTCGGCCAAGACCGGCAAGGGGATCGACAACCTTCTGGAAGCCATTGCCCTGCAGGCCGAAATTCTGGACCTGAAGGCAAACCCGAAGCGTCAGGCGATGGGGGCGGTGATCGAGGCCAAGCTTGATGTGGGCCGCGGTCCGGTGGCCACCGTCCTGGTGCAGAACGGCACGCTGAAGCGCGGCGACATCTTCGTGGTCGGCGAACAGTGGGGCAAGGTTCGCGCCCTGATCAACGACAAGGGCGATCGCGTCGACGAGGCCGGTCCTTCGGTTCCGGTCGAGGTTCTTGGCCTGAACGGAACGCCGCAGGCCGGTGACGTGCTGAACGTGGTGGAAACCGAGGCGCAGGCCCGCGAGATCGCCGACTACCGCGAAAAGGCGGCCCGCGACAAGCGCGCCGCCGCGGGGGCCGCGACCACGCTGGAACAGCTGATGGCGAAGGCCAAGGCCGACCAGAACGTGGCCGAACTGCCGATTCTGGTGAAGGCCGACGTGCAGGGCTCTGCCGAGGCGATCGTTCAGGCGATGGAGAAGATCGGCAACGAGGAAGTGCGCGTCCGCGTGCTGCACTCGGGCGTCGGCGCCATCACCGACACCGACATCGGCCTGGCCGAGGCGTCGGGCGCCCCGGTGATCGGCTTCAACGTGCGTGCCAACGCCTCGGCGCGCGCCTCGGCAAACCAGAAGGGCGTCGAGATCCGCTACTACTCGATCATCTACGACCTGGTGGATGACATCAAGGCGGCCGCCTCGGGCCTGCTGAAGGCCGAAGTGCGCGAGAACTTCATCGGCTATGCCGAGATCCGCGAGGTGTTCAAGGTCTCGGGTGTCGGCAAGGTGGCGGGCTGCCTGGTCACCGAAGGCGTGGCACGGCGCTCGGCCGGCGTACGCTTGCTGCGCGACAACGTGGTGATCCACGAAGGCACGCTGAAGACGCTGAAACGCTTCAAGGACGAGGTGAAGGAAGTCATCTCGGGCCAGGAATGCGGGATGGCCTTCGAGAACTACGACGACATCCGCCAGGGCGATGTCATCGAAATCTTCGAGCGGGAAGAGGTCGAACGCAAGCTCGCCTGATCCTGACAGTGACCGAAAGCAAAAAGGCCGGGGTATCGCACCCCGGCCTTCTTACATGCAGCCCCCCGGTCGAGAACGTAACGCCACCTAATTCAGGCGTTGTTGCACCGGATATCCGACATAGGTCTTTTCCCCGACCCGCACGGCAATCTTGCCGTCTTCAAGTTGGCGAACAAACATACCCTGAACAGAAACGCAGCTACCGATCGTGATCGTGCGCAACATATAGGCGTCTCCTGATTCTCATCCCCAACTATGACGATAACGTGACCCCGAATGCAAATCATCAACTTTCGCCATGATTCTTGGAAGATTGTGTCGATAACGCGGATAGTCGCGCCCCGGGCCAGGGGGATGCCCGCAGGCGCCAACGCGGCGGACGCCCCGCAGGTGCTACAACCAGTCGCGCAGGATCGGGATCAGCGGGATATCCGCGGGCGGCATCGGATAGCTGGCAAGCTCGTTCGCCCGCACCCATTTCAGCGCCTGCCCTTCGCGCCCGCGCGGCGTGCCTTCCCATTTGCGACAGGCAAACAGCGGCATCAGCAGGTGGAAGTCGGAGTAGGTATGGCTGGCGAAGGTCAGCGGTGCAAGGCAGCTTTGCCAGGTGTCGATGCCCAGTTCTTCCTTCAGCTCGCGAATCAGCGCGGCCTCGGGGCTTTCGCCCGGCTCCACCTTGCCGCCCGGAAACTCCCACAGACCGGCCATCGACTTGCCGTCCGGCCGCTGCGCCAGAAGAACGCGGCCGTCCACGTCGATCAGCGCGACAGCCGAGACAAGGACGATCTTCACGACCGGTAATCGGCGTTGATGTCGATGTAGCGGTGGGTCAGGTCGCAGGTCCAGACCGTTTTGGCGGCCTTGCCAAGGCCAAGGTCCACCTGGATCAGCAATTCCTGCCCCTTCATGTGCGCGGCGCCCTCTTCCTCGCGGTATTCGGGGTGGCGCCAGCCCTTCTCGGCCACCAGCACGTCGCCAAAGCGGATGGTCAGCCGGTCGCGGTCGGCCAGCGCGCCGGACTTGCCCACGGCGGCGACGATGCGGCCCCAGTTCGGGTCCTCGCCCGCGATGGCCGTCTTGACCAGCGGCGAATTGGCGATGGCCATCCCCACCTTGTGCGCATCCTCCGGCGTGGCGGCGCCGGTCACCCGGATTTCCACGAACTTCGTGGCGCCTTCGCCGTCGCGCACGACCTGCTGCGCCAGATCCTTCATCACGCCGTGCAGCGCGGCCTCGAAGGCCTTCGCCACCTTGCTGCGGCTGGTGATCTCGGCGGCCGGGCTTTGCCCGGTGGCGGCCAGGATCAGCGCATCCGAGGTCGAGGTGTCGCTGTCGACGGTGATCGCGTTGAACGTCTCGTCCACATGCCGCGACAGCATCTTCTGCAACAGCGGCGGGGCGATCCTGGCATCGGTGAAGATGTAGACCAGCATCGTCGCCATGTCCGGCGCGATCATCCCCGATCCCTTGGCGATGCCCGCGATGCGGATCGGCCCGCCGTCGCCCGCGATTTCCGCTGCCGCGCCCTTGGGGAAGGTGTCGGTGGTCATGATGGCGCGCGCCGCCATCTCGATCGCGTCACCGGCAAGCGCTGCCTTCATCTCGTCGATCTTCGCGGTGATCCGCTCCCAGGGCAGCGGCTCGCCGATCACCCCGGTCGAGGATGAAAACACCCGCTCGCGCGGGATCGCCAGCGCCTCGGCCACCGCGCCGGTTACGCGGTCCACGGCCTCCTGGCCGCCCGCGCCGGTAAAGGCGTTGGCATTTCCCGAATTCACCACGATCGCCGCGCCCTGATCGGTGGCGGGCGTCTTCACGGCCAGTTTGGCCTGATTGTCCAGCACGCAGGCCGCCCGGGTGGACGACCGCGTGAAGACCCCCGCCACCGCGGTGCCGGGAGCCATGCGGACGAGCATCACGTCCTTGCGGTTCTTGTAGCGCACGCCCGCCTCGACGGCGGCAAACTCTACTCCCGCGATGGCGGGCAGGGCGGGAAATCCGCCCTTGGGCGCCAGCGGCGATACGGGGTTGGGCGCCTTCACGGGGGCCGCGGTCGCGGCGGTGTCGGCGGCGGGCTCGTCCTTCAGCCGCTTGCGAAGCTTGGCGAGCTTGGCCCGCAGGTTCTTCGCCTCGGCCTTCCAGTCGGCAGACTTGTCCTTGCCCATCGCCGTTCCCCCGGTTTGCGGTCTGTCAGTTGCCCAGCAGCGTTTCGTTCTTCAGCACCGCCGGGTCGATGCCCGTGTCGGTCCGCTCGATCTTGGCCGCATCGGTCAGTTCCTTGATCTTGGCGCCGACCGCCTCCTGCTGGATCTGCTTGGCCAGTTCGTCCTTCACGTCAGCCAGTGCCGGCTTCTTGGCCGGGCGGGTTTCTTCCAGCTTGATGATGTGCCAGCCGAACTGCGTCTGCACCGGGTCCGAGACCTGGCCCGGCTTCATCGCCACGACCGCATCCTCGAACGGCTTCACCATCATGCCCTTGCCGAACCAGCCCAGGTCGCCCCCTTGCGCGGCCGAGCCGTCCTTCGAGTTCTCCTTGGCAAGCTGCGCGAAATCGCCACCGGCGTCCAGTTTCGCCTTGATCGCCTTCGCTTCGGCCTCGGTCTGCACGAGAATGTGAGCGGCGTGGTATTCCAGGCCCGGGTCCATCGCCGCGTATTTCGCGTCATAGGCCTTCTGCAGGGCGTCGTTGGTCACCGCCGCATCGGTCACCGCGGTCAGCGCCACATTGGCCATGAACGCGCGCTTGGTGTTTTCCAGTTGCAGCGTGTCCTTCTTGGACAGCTTGTCCGACACCGATTGTTCCAGCGTCGTCTGCTGGATCAGTTGGTCGAGAATGCCCTTGAACAGAACGTCATCGGGCAGTTGCAGGTACTGCGGCGGCAGTTGATCGCGCATCGCGATCATGTCGCCGATGGTGATCTTGGTCCCGTTGACGGTGGCCACCACGGTTTCGGCGGTCACGTTGCTGGCTGCGGGGGCCGGTGCTGCGGCCGGGGCGGTGGTGGTTGCGGCGCCATCGGCGAAGGCCGGCACGGCGAACCCCAGCGCGACGGCGGCGCCAAGGCACAATTGCGTCAGTTTCGTCATCTGGGGGAACTCCTGCTGCGGCCGGACGGCCTGCTGACGTTGACACTCATCCGACAGCCGCTTACATCGCTCACGTCGTATGAGCAACGGCGCCGGTTCTGCCACGCCCTTCTAGGCAAGGCAGCGCGGGCGAGCAAGGCCGCGCCTCACACGATGCTGTAAGGAACGACCTTCGGAGACATCATGCTCGGGCTCGGAACTCTCGCCAGGAAGGCCTTCGGTACGCCGAACGATCGCAAGGTCAAGGCGACCCGGCCGCTTGTGGCGAAGATCAATGCGCTGGAGCCTGACTTCAAGGCCCTGTCCGATGAGGGCATCCGCCAGAAGACGGCCGAGTTCAAGGAACGCTTCGCCAAGGGCGAAAGCCTTGACGACCTGCTGCCCGAGGCCTTCGCCAACTGCCGCGAAGGTGCGCGCCGGGCGCTTGGCCTGCGGGCCTTCGACACCCAGCTGATGGGCGGCATCTTCCTGCATCAGGGCAACATCGCCGAAATGAAGACGGGCGAGGGCAAGACCCTTGTCGCCACCTTCCCCGCCTACCTCAATGCGCTGGCGGGGCGCGGCGTGCACATCGTCACCGTCAACGACTATCTGGCCAAGCGCGACGCCGACTGGATGGGCAAGGTCTTCGCCCATCTCGGCATGACCACGGGCGTGGTCTATCCCTTCCAGCCCGACGAGGAAAAGCGCGGCGCCTATGCGGCCGACATCACCTACGCCACCAACAACGAGCTGGGCTTCGACTACCTGCGCGACAACATGAAGTCCGAGCTGTCCGAGATGGTGCAGCGCGACCACTTCTACGCCATCGTCGACGAGGTCGACTCGATTCTGGTCGACGAGGCGCGCACGCCCCTGATCATCTCGGGGCCCAGCCAGGACCGCAGCGAGCTTTACAATGCCATCGACCTGCTGATCCCCGAGGTGCAGGAAGAGCATTTCAAGCTCGACGAGAAGATGCGCACGGTGACCTTCACCGAGGAAGGCAACGAATTCATCGAGGGCCGCCTGCTGGAAGTGGGCCTTCTGCCCGAAGGGCAATCGCTCTACGACCCGGAATCGACGACCATCGTCCACCACGTCACCCAGGCGCTTCGAGCGCACAAGCTGTTCCACAAGGACAAGGACTACATCGTCCGCGACGGCGAGGTGATGCTGATCGACGAGTTCACCGGCCGGATGATGAAGGGCCGCCGCCTGTCCGAAGGGCTGCACCAGGCGATCGAGGCCAAGGAACACGTCGCCATCCAGCCGGAAAACGTGACGCTGGCCTCGGTGACGTTCCAGAACTATTTCCGCCTCTATGACAAACTGGCCGGCATGACCGGCACGGCACTGACCGAGGCCGAGGAATTCGCCGAGATCTACAAGCTTGGCGTGGTCGAGGTGCCCACCAACCGCCCGGTGGCGCGGAAAGACGAACACGATCAGGTCTACCGCACGGCGCGCGAGAAATACGAAGGCATCGTCAAGGCCATCGCGGCCGCGCATGAAAACGGCCAGCCGATGCTGGTCGGCACCACCTCGATCGAAAAGTCGGAATTCCTGTCCGACATGCTGAAGAAGGCCGGGATCGGCCACAACGTGCTGAACGCCCGCCAGCATGAACAGGAAGCCAAGATCGTCGCCGACGCAGGCAAGTTCGGCGCGGTGACCATCGCCACCAACATGGCCGGTCGCGGCACCGACATCCAGCTTGGCGGCAACGTCGAGATGAAGGTGATGGAGGCGCTGGACGCCGACCCCACCGCCAACCCCGACGAACTGCGCGCGCGCATCGAGGCGGAACACGCGGTCGAAAAGCAGAAGGTGCTGGAGGCGGGCGGCCTGTTCGTTCTGGGCACCGAGCGCCATGAAAGCCGCCGGATCGACAATCAGCTTCGCGGCCGCTCGGGCCGTCAGGGTGACCCCGGCCGGTCGGTGTTCTTCCTGTCGCTGGAAGACGACCTGATGCGGATCTTCGGCTCGGAACGGCTGGATTCGGTGCTCTCGAAGCTGGGGATGAAGGAAGGCGAGGCAATCGTGCACCCCTGGGTGAACAAGAGCCTTGAACGCGCGCAGGCCAAGGTCGAGGGGCGCAACTTCGACATCCGCAAGCAGCTTCTGAAATTCGACGACGTGATGAATGACCAGCGCAAGGTCATCTTCGGCCAGCGCCGCGAGATCATGGAGGCCGACGATCTGTCCGAGATCGTGCAGGACATGCGCCAGCAGGTGATCGACGACCTGATGGACGAGTTCCTGCCGCCCAAGACCTACGCCGATCAGTGGGACACCGATGGCCTCCACGAAGGTCTGATCACCCGCCTTGCGCTGGATCTGCCGGTGGCTGACTGGGCCGCGGAAGAGGGCGTGGACCAGGATGTGATCCGCGACCGTATCTACGAGGCTGGCGACAAGCTGGCCGCCGACAAGGCCGCGGCCTTCGGCGCCGACACGATGCGCCAGATCGAAAAGCAGATCCTGCTTCAGACGATCGACGGCAAGTGGCGCGAACATCTGCTGACGCTGGAACACCTGCGCTCGGTCGTGGGCTTCCGCGGCTACGCACAGCGCGACCCGCTGAACGAATACAAGACCGAGGCGTTCCAGCTTTTCGAATCGATGCTGAACGCGCTGCGTTTCGATGTCAGCCAGCGTCTGGCACAGGTGCGCCCGCTGACCCAGGAAGAGCAGGACGCCATGATGCGTCAGTTCATGGCGCAGCAGCAGGCCACGCAGGCCACGGCACCCGCCGTCCAGTCGGCCGCCGCGGCGCCTGTGCTGGAAGCCGTGGGCGCCGCTGCCGCGGGCTTCGTGGAAAGCGATCCCGCAACCTGGGGCAACCCTGGGCGCAATGATGCCTGCCCCTGCGGCTCGGGCCAGAAGTTCAAGCACTGCCACGGCCGCTTCGCCTGAGACCTGACAAGGCGGCGCCGCGCGGTCGCAGCTTCGCCGCGCGTCGGCCCCCGCAATGCCCGAATCGTGGTTAACGAATGGTTAACGAACCATCGGGTAACGGCACGGGCTGGCGGGGCACGTCATGAGTAGGCTGCATAATCTGGCGATGGTCGGGGCCATGTTTCTTCTGGCCGCGGCATCGGGCGAATACATGAAGGGCGGCGGCGCCCCCCGTCCGGCGCTTGCATCGGCGCCGACCGTCATGGCGATGCCTGCCCCGATGCAGGGCCTTGCCGAAACGGCCGGCCCGGCGATCCCCGCGGCCTTCGGCGCGCGCCCCGCGCAGATGACGCCGGCGTCCCTGTCGATCCCGGTCGAAGATGCCGTCGCGTCCCGGCCGCCGCTGTCCTGTGACCCCGCCCTTGCGCTGCACGCCCTGCCCGGCGCGATGCTGTCCCTGTCTCTGGCGGCACCCTGTGCGGCATCGGCGCGCGTGCTGATCGACAGCAACGGCCTGTCCTTCACCGCGCTGACCGGGCCGGACGGACGGCTGGCGCTGGATCTTCCCGCCATGGCCAACCCGGCGCGCGTGACGGTGGATCTGCCCGGCGCGAACAGCGTGACGGCAGGCGCCGAGGTGCCCGATCTGGCCGCGTTGCAGCGGATCGCGGTGGCCTGGCAGGGGGCGGACCGCTTCGCGCTTCAGGCGCTTGAATTCGGGGCCGCCTTCGGCAGTGCGGGCGATGTGTCGGCTGCCGCCCCGCGCCGCCCCGAGGCCCCCGCCAAGGCCAGCGGCGGCTTCCTCGTGGTGCTGGGCGATGCCACGGTGGACCAGCCGCGGCTGGCCGAGGTCTACAGCATTCCCCGTCGGCTGGCCAAAGGCGACCGGGTCCGCCTGTTGCTGGATGCCCCGGTTGCAAAGGACACCTGCGGGCGTCAGATGCAGGCGCAGATCCTGACGGCGGGCGCCGCCAAGGGCCCGGTCACGGGCGATGTGACACTGGCCATGCCCGCCTGCGATCCGGCCAGCTTCGGCGAGTTCGTCGAACTTCCCGACATCGGCCAGGCTTCGGCCCTGGCTTCGCGCTGATCAAAGATAACCCGCCGACCGCAGGCTGACCTCGCGCGACCGGCCGATGATCAGATGGTCATGCAGCGTCAGGCCCAGAACCAGCGCCGCTTCCTGGATCTGCAAGGTCATCGCGATATCGGCCTCCGACGGGGTGGGATCGCCCGACGGATGGTTGTGCACCAGGATCAGCGCCGAGGCGTTCAGCTCCAGCGCGCGCTTCACCACCTCGCGCGGGTAGACGGGCACATGATCCACCGTGCCCTTCGCCTGCTCCTCATCCCCGATCAGCACGTTCTTGCGGTCAAGGTAGAGCACCCGGAACTGTTCGGTTTCGCGATGGGCCATGGCGGTATGGCAGTAATCCAGCAGCGCGTCCCAGCTTGACAGCACCGGCCTGTTCATCACCCGGGCCCGGGCAAGCCGCTGGGCCGCGGCTTCCACCAGCTTCAGCGTCTGCACCACCGCGGGGCCGACCCCTTCCACCGCCAGAAGCCGTGGCGCGGGCGCGGTGATGGTGCGGTTCAGATCCTGCCCGAAGCTGGCCAGCAGCCGATGCGCCAGCGGCTTCACATCCTGCCGGGGCAGCGCAAGGAACAGGATCAGTTCCAGCAGTTCGTAATCCGGCATGGCCGCGGCGCCCCCTTCGGCGAAGCGGGCGCGCAAACGGCTGCGATGGTCCTTGATGTAAGACGGCAGGCGGCCTTCCGGCACCGCCTGCGACGCCGCGTCGTCGGCCGCGAACAGGGGAAGGGGGGCTTCGTCGAAGGCGTGGTACGGGCACATGCACCAAAGAGTGACGCAGACGGCTGAAGGAAAGGTTAACTCCGCTCAGCCGCCCGCAGCCTGCCCGATCTCAGCCCTTCATCCCGTCCCAGAAGCCCTTCACCTTGGTGAAGAACGAGCTTCCTTCGGGGTTGTTCTCTTCGCTCAGCTTCTCGAACTCGCGCAAGAGTTCCTTCTGCCGCGCGGTCAGGTTCACCGGCGTTTCCACGGCCATCTCGATCAGCATGTCGCCCTGCCCGCCACCGCGCAGCGCGGGCATCCCCTTGCTGCGAAGGCGCATCTGCTTGCCGGTCTGGCTGCCCGCGGGCACCTTCACCTTGCTGCGGC
This sequence comes from Pseudomonadota bacterium, assembly GCA_021845805.1. Classification (GTDB taxonomy): domain Bacteria; phylum Pseudomonadota; class Alphaproteobacteria; order Rhodobacterales; family Rhodobacteraceae; genus Solirhodobacter. The sequence continues at coordinate 32,711 of JAJZVD010000016.1, forward strand.
CGCCGTCGATCGTCGGCACGTCGATCTCGCCGCCCAGCGCCGCGGTGGTCATCGTCACGGGAACACGGCAGTAAAGGTTCACGCCGTCGCGCTGGAAGATCGGGTGTTCGCGCACTTCGATGAAGATGTAGAGATCGCCCGCAGGCCCGCCGCGCAGGCCCGCCTCGCCCTCGCCCGCCAGCCGGATCCGGGTGCCGGTTTCCACACCCGCGGGGATGTTCACCGACAGCGCGCGCTCTTTCTCCACCCGGCCCGCGCCGCCACAGCTGCGGCAGGGGTTCTTGACGATCTGGCCCATGCCGCCGCAGGTGGGGCAGGTCCGCTCCACGGTAAAGAACCCCTGCTGCGCCCGCACCTTCCCCATGCCGGAACAGGTCGGGCAGGTCACCGGCTCGGCGCCGCCTTCGGCGCCCGATCCGCTGCAGGCCCCGCAGGTGACCGAGGCCGGAACATTGATGGTGCGCTGAACGCCCGAATAGGCTTCTTCCAGCGTGACCCGCAGGTTGTAGCGCAGATCCGAGCCGCGCTGCGCCCGCGACCGGCTGCCGCCGCCGCCACCGCCGCCGCGGCCCATGAAGTCGCCGAACAGATCCTCGAACACGTCCGAGAAGGCCGAGGCGAAATCGCCCTGCCCGCGCCCGCCGCCCATGCCACCCTCGAAGGCGGCGTGGCCGAAGCGGTCGTAGGCCGCGCGCTTCTGGTCGTCCTTCAGGGTGTCGTAGGCCTCGTTCACATCCTTGAACTGCGCCTCGGCATCCGGGTTGGAGGCATTGCGGTCGGGGTGAAGCTCCTTCGCCTTCTGGCGATAGGCTTTCTTGATTTCGTCCGCCGATGCCCCGCGCGCCACGCCGAGAACGTCGTAATAGTCCCGCTTCGCCATTCAGAGCCCCTTGCCGGAACGGCAGAAGCGGCCCGTTGCCAGGCCGCTTCCCGTCGTTCCCTTGCGGTTACGACCGCTTCTTCTTGTCGAGATCCTCGAAGTCCGCATCGACGATGTCTTCGTCGACCGACCGCATGTTCTCGTCATCCGGCCCGGCGCCGTCGGATTGCTGCGCCTTGTAGATCGCCTCGCCCAGACGCATCGCCGCTTCGGTGACGTTCTGGATGCCCGACTTGATCTTGCCGACGTTGTCGGATTTCAGCGTCTCTTCCAGCGCGCCGATGGCAAGCTCGATCGCCTCGATGGTCGACTGGTCGACCTTGTCGCCGTGCTCCTCGATCGACTTCTTGGTGGAATGGATCAGGCTTTCCGCCTGGTTCCGGGTTTCCACCAGTTCCTTGCGCGCCTTGTCGGCCTCGGCATTGGCCTCGGCATCGCGCACCATCTTGTCGATCTCGGCATCCGACAGGCCGCCAGAGGCCTGGATGGTGATCTTCTGCTCCTTCCCGGTGCCCTTGTCCTTGGCGCTGACCGACACGATGCCGTTGGCGTCGATGTCGAACGTCACCTCGATCTGCGGCATGCCGCGCGGGGCGGGCGGGATCTGTTCCAGGTTGAACTGGCCCAGCAGCTTGTTGTCGGCCGCCATTTCCCGCTCGCCCTGGAACACGCGGATGGTCACGGCGTTCTGGTTGTCCTCGGCGGTCGAGAAGATCTGGCTCTTCTTCGTCGGGATGGTCGTGTTGCGGTCGATCAGCCGGGTGAACACGCCGCCCAGCGTCTCGATGCCAAGGCTCAGCGGCGTCACGTCCAGCAGAACCACGTCCTTCACGTCGCCCTGCAGCACGCCGGCCTGAATGGCCGCGCCCAGCGCCACCACCTCGTCCGGGTTCACGCCCTTGTGCGGGTCCTTGCCGAAGAACTTGGTCACCTCTTCGACGACCTTCGGCATCCGGGTCATCCCGCCGACCAGAACCACCTCGTCGATGTCGGCCTTGGAAACGCCCGCATCCTTCAGCGCGGCCTCGCAGGGCTTCAGCGACTTCTTGATCAGGTCGCCCACCAGGCTTTCCAGCTTGGCGCGCGTCAGCTTCATCACCATGTGCAGCGGCGCGCCGTTCGCCCCCATCGAGATGAACGGCTGGTTGATTTCCGTCTGCTGGCTCGACGACAGCTCGATCTTGGCCTTTTCGGCGGCTTCCTTCAGCCGCTGCAGGGCCATCTTGTCCTTGGTCAGGTCGACGCCGTGTTCCTTTTTGAACTCCTCGGCCAGGTAGTTCACGATGCGCATGTCGAAGTCTTCGCCGCCAAGGAACGTGTCCCCGTTGGTCGATTTCACCTCGAACAGGCCGTCATCGATTTCCAGGATGGTTATGTCGAACGTGCCGCCGCCGAGGTCGTAGACGGCGATGGTCTTGGTATCCTTCTTGTCGAGCCCGTAGGCCAGCGCGGCGGCCGTGGGTTCGTTGATGATGCGCAGCACTTCAAGACCCGCGATCTTGCCGGCGTCTTTCGTCGCCTGCCGCTGCGCGTCGTTGAAGTAGGCGGGAACCGTAATCACCGCCTGGGTGACGGTTTCGCCCAGGTAGCTTTCGGCGGTTTCCTTCATCTTCTGAAGGATCATCGCGCTGATCTGGCTGGGCGAGTACTTCTCGCCGCGCACTTCGACCCACGCATCGCCGTTGCCGCCGTTGACGATGGAATAGGGGACAAGCTTCTTGTCCTTTTCCACCTCGGCGTCATCGACGCGGCGGCCAATCAGGCGCTTCACGGCGAAAACGGTGTTCGAGGGGTTGGTGACGGCCTGCCGCTTTGCGGACTGGCCCACCAGGCGTTCGCTGTCGGTGAACCCGACAACCGAGGGCGTGGTCCGCGCCCCTTCGGAGTTCTCGATCACACGCGGCTGCGACCCGTCCATGATGGCGACGCAGGAGTTCGTGGTCCCGAGGTCGATCCCGATGACTTTGGCCATGTGTTCTTACCTCTTCCTTCGGCGATGTTGCGAGGGCAGGCCCGGTTGCGGCGCCCGTCCCCGATCCCAAATCATGGCCCGCGCACGCATTGGCCTGCGTACCCGGCCCAGCTTCTCGGCGTATATAAGGGGGGGTCAGGGGGCCTGCAAGCGCCCCAGGTCATGGAAAGCCGGGGCAGTGTGATGAAAACGCGACTCGATTTCGACGGGCCCGGCCCGGTGCTGGATCTGGGCGGCGTGATGGTCCACCCGGGCTGGCTGGACACGGCCGCGCAGGCCGCGATGGTCGAGGATCTGCGCGCCGTGATCCGCGAAGCCCCGCTCTTTCAGCCGATGACGCCGCGGGGCCAGGCGATGAGCGTGCGGATGACCGCGGCCGGGCGCTACGGCTGGTTTTCCGACCGTTCCGGCTACCGCTACATCCCTGCCCATCCCGCGGGCCAGCCCTGGCCGCCGATCCCCGACAGCGTGCTGGCCGCCTGGCGCGCGCTTGTCTCGCAGGTGCGGATGCCCGATTGCTGCCTGGTGAACTTCTACACCGGCGCGGCGCGGATGGGTCTGCATCAGGACCGCGACGAGGCCGATTTCGGCTGGCCGGTCCTGTCGATCTCGCTCGGGGACGAGGCGCTGTTTCGCGTCGGCACCACCACCCGCGGCGGGCCCACGCGCAGCCTCTGGCTGCGGTCGGGCGACGTGGCGATCCTGGGCGGCGCGGCGCGTCTGGCCTTCCACGGCATCGACCGCGTGCGGCCGGGGTCGTCCGCCCTGCTGCCGAAGGGCGGCCGGATCAACCTGACCCTGCGGGTGGTCGACTAGCGGCCCGCGCCCCAGCTCAGCGACACGTGGCGGCCGGTGTAGTATTCAGCGATCAGCCCGATCATCACGCAGACGATGGTGACGTAGATCGGATACATCAGCGATGTGTAGTGCGGCGAATAGTTCACGAAGACGAAGCCGCGCGCCTGGTCGATGGTGTGGTACAGCGGATTCCAGCTGAAATAGCCGCGCAGCTTCGCAGGCAGGCTGTTGGCCAGGAACATCTTGCCAGAGGCGACCATGTTCGCCCGCATGAAGATCGTGGTGGCGATCCCCACGATCTCGGGCTGCCAGGGCTTGGCCGCGCGGAAGATCAGCCCGATCCCCACGCCGCTGAGCCAGGCGACCAGGATCATCCCCAGCGCTGCGACCGGATATTCGATGTCGATCTGGTGGTTGAAGCCGACGTAATAGACGCCCAGCACCACCGCCATCGACAGGATCTGGATGTAAAGCGTGCCGATCGCCGCCGCCGCGATGGCCACGATCGGGTTCATCGGCGCGTGTTTCATCATGGCCGATGTGGCGCTGTCGGCCGCGGCCACCGCCCCCAGCGCCCGTACATGGGTGAAATACAGGAACACCCCCGACATGATGTAAAGCACGAAGTCGCCCCGCACCCGCATCGAGGTCAGGCCAAGCACGCCATACATGACGTAGAAGACGATGATCATCATCGCCGTCTGCATGATGTTCAGCACCAGCCCGATGATCGCATTGCCATGCGTCTTGCGGATTGTGCGTACCGAGGCGTGGTAGACCAGCTCCAGCTGGCCGAACAGCAGGCTCAAGGTCGAGACGCGGGTGCGGGTGCTGAACATGCGGCAATCGATCCGGAACGCGGGCGGGGTCTCGGGCTGACCTTACCGCCCAATCTTGCCCAATTGAAGGCAATCGACCATACGGATCGCGTTGCATTCGATGGAAATCGCGCCGGCCACCGCGGCACAGCAGGAGCATGACATGGACCACGACCGCCTTGAACAGATCATGCGGCGGCTTGCGCTCGAGGCCGGCGACCGGATCATGGAGATCTATGCCGCCCCCGATTTCGACGTGCGCGCCAAGTCCGACGACAGCCCCGTGACCGCCGCCGACGAGGCCGCCGACGCGCTGATCTCGGCAGGGCTGCGCGCGGCCTTCCCCGATGTGCCGCTAGTCACCGAGGAACAGGCCGCCAGCCATGCGCAGGCGGTCCGGACCTTCCTGATCGTCGACCCGCTGGACGGCACAAAGGAATTCGTGCAGCGCCGCGGCGATTTCACCGTGAACATCGCCTATGTCGAAGACGGCGTGCCGGTCCGCGGCGTGGTCTATGCCCCGGCCAAGGGGCGACTGTTCTACACCCGCGGCGATGGCGTGGCGGTCGAGGAAACCGGTGCCTTCGCCAAGGACGCCGCAGGGCCCCGGCGGCCCCTGCGCGTCGCCACCCCCGACAACGCCGCGCTGATGGTCGTGGCCTCGAAATCCCACCGCGATCAGGCCACCGACGATTACATCGGCCTCTATGCGGTGAAGGACATGACCTCGGCCGGCTCGTCGCTGAAGTTCTGCCTTGTGGCCACCGGCGAGGCCGACCTTTACCCCCGCCTTGGCCGCACGATGGAATGGGACACCGCCGCAGGCGATGCCGTGCTGCGCGGCGCCGGCGGCCATGTGGTGCGGTTCGACACGCATGAACCCCTTGCCTATGGCAAGTCGGGCTTCGCCAATCCGTTCTTCATCGCCTATGCTCCGGGCGTCGACCTGAAGAGAGCCTGATGCCCGTCCTCATCGCCATCCCCGCCCGCTACGCCTCGAGCCGCTATCCCGGCAAGCCTCTGGTGCCGCTGCGCGGCCCCGATGGCGTGGCCAAGACCCTGATCCGCCGCAGCTGGGAGGCCGCGATGGCCGTCAGCGGCGCCAACCGCGTGGTGGTCGCGACCGACGACGACCGCATCCGCGCCGAGGCCGAAAGCTTTGGCGCCGAGGTGGTGATGACCTCGGACACCTGCCAGAACGGCACCGAGCGTGTGGCCGAGGCCTATGACCGGCTGGGCGGCGGCTTCGACATCGTGGTGAACCTGCAGGGCGATGCCCCGCTGACGCCGCCCTGGTTCGTCGAAGATCTGGTGGCGGGGCTGCGTGCAGACCCGGTGGCCGAGGTCGCCACCCCGGTCCTGCGCTGCGATGGCCGGGCGCTGAACGGCTTTCTCGACGACCGCAGGGCGGGCCGCGTAGGCGGCACCACCGCCGTCTTCGGCCGCGACCGCAAGGCGCTCTACTTTTCCAAGGAAGTGATCCCCTACACCGCCGCCCGCTACCCCGATGACGCCGAAACCCCGGTGTTCCACCACGTCGGCGTCTATGCCTACCGCCCCTCGGCGCTGGCCGCCTATCCGCGCTGGGAGGCGGGGCCGCTGGAACGGCTGGAAGGGCTGGAACAGCTTCGCTTCCTCGAACGCGAGCGCCCCGTGCTCTGCGTCGAGGTCGAGGCCCGCGGGCGGCAGTTCTGGGAACTGAACAACCCCAGCGACGTACCCCGGATCGAGGCGATGCTGGCGGCGATGTCGGCCGGATGACGGCAGGCGCGGTCAGCGTCGTCATCGTCAGCCGGGGGCGCCCGAACGACCTTCGGCGCTGCCTGACCGCGCTGCGCTACCAGACCCGCCGCCACTTCGAGGTGGTGGTTGTCACCGACCCGGCCAGCATGGCGGCCCTTCGCGCCGACCCGCTCTTTCCCGGCCTGAAGGCGGTAGAGTTCGACGAGGCCAACATCAGCGCCGCCCGCAACATCGGCATCGACCATGCCGCGGGCGAGATCCTGGCCTTTCTCGATGATGACGCGATCGCCGAGCCGCCCTGGCTTGACCGCCTCGTTGCGCCCTTCGCGACCCATGACATCGCCGCGACCGCCGGCTGGGTGCGCTCGACCAACGGGTTCGACTATCGCTGGCGCGGCGACTGGATCCTGCCCTGGGGCGAATTGCGCGCATTCGTCTCTGACGGCGTCCAGGTCTTCGGCCCCGAGGCGCCGCACCCGGTGCTGACCATCGGCGCCAACTGCGCCTTCCGCCGGGCCGCGCTGGTCGCCATCGGCGGGTTCGACCCGAACTTCCGCATCGGACTGGACGATGCCGATGTGAACATGCGCCTGACGCGCGCCGGGCAGCGCATGGCCATCGTCGCGGCGGCACAGGTCCACCACATTCCGGCGGCCGGCCCTTACCGCAACGCGCGCCGCGTGCCGCTGACGCTGGAACAGGGCGGCGCGTCCTTCGGCTGGTGGTTCACCAAATACGCCCGCCCCGAGCACGAATTCGCCCCCATCCGCCGCTTCATGCGCGACACGGTGCTTGCCAACCGCATCCGGCGCGGCCATCTGGATGCGGCCACCGCCGACCGCCTGGCCGAAGGCTTTGCCCGCGGCTTTGCCGAGGGGCGGGGGCGGGCGCCGGTGCCGGTGTCCTTCGCGCCCGTCCCGCCCGCGTTCCACCCGTTCCCGACCCTTGCGGTGCCGCCGCAGCATACCGTGCTGTCCGGCCGCCCCTGGAGCCGCCACCGGCTTTTCGCCGAGGCCGCCGCCCGGGCCGCGCAGGGCGAGGTGGTGACGGTGCTGATCCTGTCGCCCACCGCGCTTTACCACCAGCGGCGCTATCATGATCAGGGGTTCTGGACCCAGCAGGGGGGCCTGTTCGGGCGGTCGCGCCGCAGCGACCCCCTGTTGCGCTGGTACCGCTTTTCAGCCCGTGTCGCGCGCGAGTCCGCCGATCTGGCGCCGATGCGCCTGCCGCGGGGCTGACCGCGCGGCATCGGCGGGGTTCAGCCGATTTCCATCCCCGCCCTGCGCCAAAATGTTACAATCTCGGCAGATTTCGGGAACAGGCCCCTTCCGGCATTTGACGAAGTTGACCACTATGTCAAAACCCATCGCAACCCGAGGCGATCCCTCCGCACAAGGGTGCGGCGGTGACAGGATTGGAAAAGGCATGAAGCGCAAAGTAACGAAAGCGGTGTTTCCGGTTGCGGGCCTTGGGACCCGGTTTCTTCCGGCAACCAAGTCGATTCCCAAGGAAATCATGACCCTGGTCGACCGGCCGCTGATCCAGTACGCGATCGACGAGGCCCGCGCGGCGGGGATTACCGAATTCATCTTCGTGACCGCACGCGGCAAGAGCGCGCTGGAAGACTACTTCGACGAGTCGCCCGAACTGGAAACCAGCCTGAAGAAGGGCAACAAGACCGCCCTGCTGGAAACCCTGCGCAACACCTACATGGATTCCGGCACCATCGCCTATGTCCGCCAGAACCGCGCCCTGGGTCTGGGCCATGCCGTCTGGTGCGCCCGCCGCCTGGTGGGCGACGAGCCCTTCGCGGTGATCCTGACAGATGACGTGATCGCGGCTGAAAAGCCCTGCCTGCAACAGATGGCCGAAGCCTATGCCGAAACCGGCGGCAACATCGTCGCGGCGATGGAAGTGGCCCCGGAAAAGGCCTCGGCCTACGGCGTTCTGGACGTGGCCGAGGACATGGGCTCGCTCGTGCGGGTCAAGGGCATGGTCGAAAAGCCGAAGATGGAAGACGCGCCCTCGAACCTTGCGGTGATCGGCCGCTATATCCTGTCGCCTTCGGTGATGCAGACGCTGAACCGCGCCAAGGTCGGGGCCGGCGGGGAAATCCAGCTGACCGACGCGATCGCCGAAGAGATCACCGCGGGCAACCCGGTCTACGGCTTCCGCTTCCGCGGGCACCGCTTCGACTGCGGCTCCAAGGCGGGGTTCCTGCAGGCCACGGTGTCCTTCGGCCTGGCGCGCGAGGAACTGCGCGGCGAGTTCGAGCAGTATCTGCACGAAACCATCGCCGTCCTGAAGGCGGCGCAGTAACCACCGGGGGCGGGCGCGGTGCCGTCGGCTCGGCTCCTTGACCTGTCCCGGCTGATCTCGCGCGTGGGGCGTGGCCCGCTGACTGGCATCGACCGGGTCGAGTTGGCCTATCTGGCGGCGCTCTTGGTGGCGCCAGAGCCGCTTTTTGCGCTGGTGCGCGTGGCGGGCGGCTTTGCCCTGCTGGCGCCCGCCGCCACCGCGACCCTGCGGGACCATCTGACGGGGCAGACGCCCTGGGGCCCGCCCGACCTGCTGGCCCGCCTGACCCGTCGCACCGCCCCCACCCGCGGCGCGGCCGAGGCGACGGTGCGCCGCCTCGCGCTGGGCCGCGCCCGCGATCGGGGGCTTGCGCGGCTGCTGCGGCGCCACCTGCCGCCGGGCGCCGCCTATCTGAACGTCGGGCATTCCAACCTGCGCGCCGCAGTCTTTGCCGCCCTGCGCGAGGTTCCCGGCGCCACCGTCGCGGTGATGATTCATGATGCCATCCCGCTTGATCACCCGGACTTCGCCTCGGATGGAATGCCCGCGGCCTTCGCCGGGCGCCTGCACCGGGTGGGGGCGGCGGCCGATCTGGTGATCTATGCCTCTGCCGCCGCCCGCCGCAGCGTCGAGGCGCATCTTGCCCGGTTGGGCCGGGTGCCGCCGGGGCTGGTGGTGCCGCTTGGCATCGACATCCCGCGGCCGGACCCCGCGGCCCTGCCACCCGGGCTGGATCCGGCGCGGCCGTTCTTCGTGGCGCTGGGCACCATCGAGCCGCGCAAGAACCTGGGCTTCCTGCTGGACCTCTGGGCTGATCTGGCACGCGCCCCGCCCGCCTGCGGTCTGCCGCGTCTGTACCTGGTTGGCCGCCGCGGCTGGGCCGCCCCCGACCTGATCGCCCGGCTTGACGCGCTGCCGCCCGACGGGCCGGTGCGCGAACTGGGCCCCCTGCCCGATGCTGCGGTGGCCGCCCTGCTGCAGCGGTCGGCCGGGCTTCTCTTCCCGTCGCTGGCCGAGGGCTACGGCCTGCCCCCGCTCGAGGCCGCGGCGCTGGGGGTGCCGGTTGTGCTGAACGATCTGCCCGTCTATCGCGAAACCCTGGGCAACTCTGCCGTTTACGCTTCCGTGAACGATCGGTATCCTTGGCGAAAAGCAATAACCGACCTCGCGGAAGGGGCAGGGCGGGCAGACATGGCGCGGCACGACCAACGCGACCGCCCGCTGCCCCGTTGGGAAGACCACTTCAAGCCTGTCTTAAGGCTGACGTGATATCCCGTGCCCCGCGGCGGCGCGTCGGGCGGGGGAAGGCGGGCGGGTGGCGTTCATCAAGTCATATCGGTTGCGGCTGGCCAGGAAGCGCTGGCGCCTGCGCGCGGTCCTGAAACGGCGGGACCTGCGCGCGGTGGTCAACCGTACCGACCAGATCCGCAGGCCCGACATCCTGCTCTTCTGCACCCTGCGCAACGAACGCATCCGGCTGCCCTGGTTCCTGCGTTACTACCGCGATCTGGGGGTGAACCACTTCCTCTTCGTCGACAACGGCTCGGATGACGGCACGCGCGAATATCTGGCCGAACAGCCGGATGCCTCGGTCTGGACCACGGCCGCCAGCTACAAGGCCGCGCGCTTCGGGGTGGATTGGCTGAACGGGTTGCAGATGCGGTACGGCCACCGGCACTGGACGCTGGTCGTCGATCCCGACGAATTCTTCGTCTACCCGTTCTGCGACACCCGCTCGCTGCGCGCGCTGACCGACTGGCTCGATGCCGCGGGCATCCGGTCCTTCGGGGCGATGCTGCTGGACATGTATCCCCGAGGCCCGATCGGCGCGCAGCCCTATCGCGAAGGGCAGGACCCGTTCGAGATCGCCTGCTGGTTCGACGCGGGCAACTACACGATCAGCCGCAACGGCACCTATGGCAACCTCTGGATCCAGGGCGGCCCGCGCGCCCGCGTCTTCTTCCCCGATGATCCGAAGGCCGCCCCGGCCCTGAACAAGATCCCGCTGGTGAAATGGCACCGCGACTACGCCTATGTCAGTTCCACCCACATGCTGCTGCCGCGGGGGCTGAACCTCGTCTACGACGACCGGGGCGGAGAAAAGGCATCGGGGTGCCTTCTTCATGCCAAGTTTCTGCACACATTTGTAACCAAATCGGCCGAAGAACTGCAGCGCCGGGAACATTATGCCAACGGCGCGGAATACCAGGCCTATGATGCCGTGCTGAAGGACACCCCCGACCTCTGGTGCAAATGGAGCGAGAAGTACATCAACTGGCGCCAGTTGGAGATCCTGGGGCTGATGTCCAAGGGCAACTGGGCATGAGGGGGCGGGGATGACGATCGGCTTCGTCATGCTCTGCCACACCGCGCTGGACCGCGCCGCCCAGGTCGCGCGGCACTGGGCCACGCGCGACTGCCCGGTGGTGATCCATCTCGACAAGCGGGTTCCCGCACGCCAGTTCACGAAGCTGAAGAAGGCGCTGGCCGATCTGCCCAACGTGGATTTCAGCCCGCGCTTCGCCTGCGAATGGGGCATGTGGGGGCTGGTCGCCGCCACCCAGACCGCGTCCGAGCTGATGCTGGCCCGCTTCCCCCAGGTGCGCCACGTCTACCTTGCCTCGGGCGCCTGCCTGCCGCTGCGCCCGGTCGAGGATCTGCGGCGCTATCTCGACGAACGCCCCACCACCGACTTCATCGAATCGGTGACGACCGAGGATGTCACCTGGACCGTGGGCGGGCTGGACGAGGAACGCTTCACCCGCCGCTTCCCCTTCAGCTGGAAGACCCAGCGCCGCCTGTTCGATGGCTACGTCGCGCTCCAGCGCTGCCTGGGCTTCACCCGCCGCATCCCCGACGGGCTTGACCCGCACCTGGGCAGCCAGTGGTGGTGCCTGACGCGGCAGACGCTGTCGGCCATCCTCGAGGACCCGCGCCGCCCGGTCTACGACCGCTACTTCCGCCGCGTCTGGATCCCGGACGAATCCTATTTCCAGACCATGGTGCGCCGCTATTCGCGCAACGTGGAAAGCCGGTCTCTGACGCTCAGCAAGTTCGATTTCCAGGGCAAGCCGCACATCTTCTACGACGATCACCTGCAACTGCTGCGCCGGTCGGATTGCTTTGTCGCCCGCAAGATCTGGCCGCAGGCCGACCGGCTCTACAAGGTGTTCCTGTCGGCCGACAGCGCGGGGACGGCGGCGGCCGAACCGAACCCGGGCAAGATCGACCGCCTGTTCGCCAAGGCGGTGGAACGGCGCACCCGCGGCCGCGCCGGGCTTTACATGCAAAGCCGGTTCCCGAACGAGAACCGGGAAAACGGCCGCACCGCCGCGCCCTATTCGGTGTTCGAGGGGTTTTCCGAACTGTTCGACGGGTTCGAAACCTGGCTGGCCAAGGCGGTCGGCAGCCGGGTGCACGGCCACCTCTACGCCCCCGGCCGGGTGCAGTTCGCGGGCGGCGAGACCGTCTACAACGGCGCCCTGTCCGACAGCGCGGCGCTGCGCGACAGCAATCCCAAGGCGTTCCTGACCAACCTGATCTGGAACACCCGGGGCGAGCGGCAGTGTTTCCAGTTCGGCCCCGCCGACAATCAGGACATAAGCTGGCTCATCGCGCTGGACCCGAACGCGCAGATCTCGGTCATCTCGGGCGCCTGGGCGGTGCCGCTGTTCCAGTCGAACCGGAACTTCTCGGACATCCGCAAGGAGGCGGCGCGGCTTCAGAAGATCGAGGGCGAACACCTGAACATCCTGCGGTCGCCCTGGCTGAAGGCGCGGGTGCGCATCTGGACGATGGCGGAATTCCTGGAAAACCCGATGGAGCCGTTGCAGACCGTGATCGACGAGATCAGCCCCCGCGGCTTGCGCCGCCTGACCGAGGTGCCGCGCCTGCAGGATCTGGCCGGCTTTGGCCGCTTCCTGCAGAACCTGAAGAACCAGGGGATGCAGCCGGTGCTGATGGGCGATTTCCCGGTGGGCGACGGCCCGCCCGACAGCGCCTCGCCTCGCCGCGGCAAGCCCTATCTGGTCCGGTGATCGCGTGACGCGCCCGTTCGACAGCTACATCATCTTGGCCCGGATGCGCACCGGCTCGAACCTGCTCGAGCAGACGCTGAACACCGTGCCGGGCCTTGTCTGCCATGGCGAGGCGTTCAACCCCGGCTTCGTCGGCGCCGCCGATGCCGAGGAGCTGCTGGGCGTGACGCTGGCCCAGCGCGAGGCCGATCCACTGCGCCTGATTGCGCGGATGAAAGAGGCGGCGCCGGGCCTGCCCGGCTTTCGCTTCTTCCACGATCATGACGGGCGGGTGCTGGCGCATTGCCTGTCCGACCGCCGCTGCGCCAAGATCGTGCTGACGCGCAACCCGCTGGAATGCTACATCTCGCTGAAGATCGCGGGGCTGACCGGCCGCTGGAAGATGGGCAGCCTGCGCGGCCACAGTACCGCGCTGGCCCCGTTCGACGCCATCGAGTTCGAAGACTATCTGGCCACCCAGCAGGCCTTCCAGATGGAGATCCTGCGCGCCCTTCAGACCACGGCGCAGACCGCCTTCTACATCGATTACGACGATCTGCACGATCTGGAGGTCCTGAACGGTCTCTTGCGCTTTCTCGGGATCGACCACCAGATCACCGCCGTTCCCGACAAGATCAAGAAGCAGAACCCCGAGGCGCCCGCCGACAAGGTGGCCAACCCCGCCGAGATGGAACAGGCGCTGGCGCGGCTCGATCGCTTCAACCTGTCGCGCACGCCCAGCTTCGAGCCCCGCCGCGGCCCCGCGGTGCCGGGGCTTCTGGCCGCCGCCGGGGCGCCGCTGATGTTCATGCCGCTGCGCGCGGGCCCCGAGGCGCAGCTTGCCGCCTGGCTGGCCCGGGCCGGGCGCGGCGGGCTGATCGAAGGCTTCACCCACAAGGAACTGCGCCAGTGGCGCCGCGCCAACCCCGGCCACCGCAGCTTTGCCGTGCTGCGCCACCCCGTCGCCCGCGCGCACGAGGCCTTTGCCGAGGTGCTGCACAGCGGCGGCAAGCCGCTGGACCTGCGCCGCCTGATGCTGCGGGTCTACAACCTTGCCCTGCCGCAATCGGCCGATGACCCCTCGTGGAATCTGGCGGCGCACCGGGCGGGGTTCCTGAACTTCCTGCGTTTCCTGCGCGGCAACCTGACCGGGCAGACCAGCGTCCGGGTCGATCCCCGCTGGGCCACCCAAAGCGCGCTGTTGCAGGGCTATGGCGCGATCAACGGCCCCGACGTGGTGCTGCGCGAGGATCGGCTGGCCGAGGGGCTGGCCTTCGTGGCGGCCGAGGCCGGCATCGCCGCCCCTCCGCTGCCCCCGCCCGACCCCGAACGCGCGCCCTATCCGTTGGCGCAGGTCTACACGCCCGACATCGAGGCCGCCGCGCGCGAGGCCTATCAGCGCGATTACCTCGCCTTCGGGTTCGGAAACTGGCAGGGATGAGGCGGGTCGAAGGGCGGGCGCCTCAGGCCGCCTGATGCGCCCGCGGTTCGGTCAGCACGGCGTAAAGCTTCGCGGGGTCGGTATTGGCGCGCAGCTTGGCGCAGATCGCCTCGTCGCGCATCGTCCGCGACACCAGCGCCAGCGCCTTCAGATGGTCCACGCCTGCATCCTTCGGGGCAAACAGCGCAAAGACCAGATCGACCGGCTGACGGTCGACCGAATCGAAGTCCATCGGCCGCTCCAGACGCACGAACATCCCCACGATGGAATCGAGCGACTCGATGCGGGCATGGGGCAGGGCAATGCCATGCCCCACCCCGGTCGGCCCCAGGCTTTCACGTTCCTGCAACCCGTCCACCGCGATCCCGGCATTCACGCCATAGACCGAGGCCGCCAGGTCGCCGATCTCCTGAAACAGGCGCTTCTTGCTGGTGAGCTGTCCGATCACCTTGACGGCGCCCGGCTTCAGAATGCTGGAAAGGTCCATTGGCTGCCCACTGTCCACAGCGCCCGTTCCGGCGCCTATTTCGTGTTGAGCGGGTCGATCCAGCCGATGTTGCCATCGTCCCTGCGGTAGACCACATTGACGCCGCTATTCTTCTCGTTCCGGAAGACCAGCACGGGAGAGTTCGCCAGCTCCATCTGCATCACCGCTTCCCCGACCGAGAGCGAAGGGATCCTCGCTTCCATCTCGGCAATGATCAGCGGTTGCAGGCTTGTCGGTTCGGCGCCGTCCGGGTCCTCGGATGCGGCGAGGATATAGGCCGAGGCGTCCTCGAATTCAACCGGCTGTGCGCGGGTGTGCGTGTGGTCGCGCAGGCGGCGCTTGTAGCGGCGCAGTTGCTTGTCCATCCGCTCGCGGCAGCCTTCGAAGGCAGCGTAAATTTCGGTCGCATGACCCCGGGCGCTGACATTCAGCCCGGTCGACAGGTGCACCGTGCTTTCGCACACGTATTCATAGGCATCGCGGGAAAAGACCACCACAGCCTCGGTCGGGCGTTGGGAATACTTGGTGACCGTCTCGTCGATCTCGGATTTGACGTGGGTCTGCAGGGCGTCGCCCACATCCATCTGCCGTCCGCTGATCTGATAACGCATCATGCCTCCTCTGGGTCGGGCTGGCCGAAGGGCTTTGCAGTGCAAAGGGCCGGCCGGGGTGATCCTCTCTACAGATCAATGTGTCCGTCGCGGCCATTTCAAGGTCTGTCATCCCTTGCGGCGTCGGCGTTCGGACGAGGGCGGTATACGCATCCATTCCCTGTATTTGGCGACCGTTCGCCGTGAAATGTCAACGCCATCATCGCGCAGCCGTTCACAGACCGCGGCATCGGTCAGCGGATGCCCGGCGGGTTCGGCGTCGATCAGCCGCCGGATCGCCAGCCGCACCGCCTGCGCCGACACGGGCGCGCCGCCGGGGCCGGGCAGCGGCGTGGAAAAGAAGCCTGCCAGCGGATGCAGCGCGCCTTCCCACAACAGCCCCTTGCCTGCGACGGCACGCCCCAGGGTCGACGGGTGGACCCCCAGCGCCGCCGCCATCTCCTGCCTGCTCATCGGCGCCAGATGATCGGGGCCAAGGGCAAAGAACCGGCTTTGTTCATGGACCAGCCGCTGCCCGATTCGCAGCAGCGTGCGCCCGCGGGCCTGCACCGCCCGGATCAGCGTCTGTGCCCGCCCGCGCGCCCCGGTGATGAACGGGTCGCTGTGCCCCTCTACCTGCCGCAGAAGCGCGCGGTCGATCGCCAGAGATGGCAGCGCCCGCCGCCCCAGCCGCACCCTCAGCGCCCCGGCCCTGTCGCGTTCCACCACCAGGTCGGGCATCAGCGGCGCGGCCGACGGGGCCTCGGGCTCGGGCACCGGCCGGGTGCGCAGCCGCCGCAAGAGCCCGGCGACCCGCCGAACCTCGGCCTCGCTCAGCCGCAAGTCGTGCGCAAGCTGGCCCCAGCGCTTCTCGCCGAACAGCGCTAGCCGCGCCACCACCCGGTCGGCCAGCAGCCGGTCCAGCCCGTGGTCGCCCAGTTGCAGCGCCAGGCATTCGGCCAGCGTGCGCGCGCCCACGCCGGTCGGCTCGCATCGCTGCAGCGCCGACAGCCCCGCCAGCACATCGGCCACCGGGCGGCCGGTGGCCTCGGCCACCTCGGGCACGCTCGAATCGAAATAGCCGTCCTCGCGCAGCTCGCCGGTCAGATAAAGCGCCATCGCCCGGACCGGATCGGGCAGCACCATCGCCCCGATCTGCTGGCGCAGGTTTTCGCCCAGCGACAGCGCCCCGGCCATCGTGTCCAGTGCCACGTCATAGGCCGACCGGCCCGACCGGCCGACCATCAGGAAAGGGTTTTCCCCCGCCTCGCGCTCGATCTCCTGCGCCAGGTCGGTGGCGCTCATCCGAAGGATCCGCAGGCTGGCCTGCATGCCGGGCGTCAGCGCCAGCCCCTGCCGCAACCCGGTTTCCAGCGTCTGCCGCAGCCGTCCTGCGGCCGCGGGCTCAGAAGATCCGGAAGTTCTGCCCGAGGTAGACACGGCGCACGTTCTCGTCGCGGATGACTTCATCGGCCGTGCCGCTCATCAGCACGCGCCCTTCGTGCAGGATATAGGCCCGGTCCACGATCTCCAGCGTTTCGCGCACATTGTGGTCGGTAATCAGGATCCCGATGCCGCGTTCCTTCAGGTCGTGCACCAGGTGGCGGATCTCTCCCACCGCGATCGGGTCCACCCCGGCGAAGGGTTCGTCGAGCATCAGGTATTTCGGGTCCGCGGCCAGGCAGCGCGCGATCTCGACCCGCCGCCGCTCGCCCCCCGACAGCGATAGCGCGGGCGCCCGCCGCAGATGGGTGATGGAAAAGTCGCTCAGCAGCTCTTCCAGCCGCTCGCGCCGCTTGTGGCGCTGGGGCTCGACGATCTCCAGCACGGCCAGGATGTTGTCTTCCACCGACAGGCCGCGAAAGATCGAGACCTCCTGCGGCAGATAGCCCACGCCCATCCGCGCCCGGCGGTACATCGGCAGCGCGGTCACCTCGCGGCCATCGACGATCACCTGACCGCCTTCGGGCGTCACCAGCCCGGCGATGGCGTAAAAGCAGGTCGTCTTGCCCGACCCGTTCGGGCCCAGAAGCGCGACGACCTCGCCGCGGTCAAGCCGCATCGACACGTCCCGGATCACCGGCCGCTTGGAATAGCTCTTGCGCAGATTGCGCACCGACAGGCCGCCGCCGCCGCCCGTCACCGTCAGGTCGGGGCTGGTGGTCATGGCTGGGTCGCCTGACCCTGGCCCGCAGGGTGGAACACCGTCTGCACCCGGCCTTCCATCTGGCCGGTGCCGGTGGTCAGGTCGATGTCCAGCCGCTGCCCCGACATGGCGTTCTGCGCCTGCGTCAGGATCACGTCGCCGGTCATCACGATCCGGCCCTTGTCGACATCGTAGACCGCTTCCTTCGACTGCGCCGCCTCGCCGCCGCTGCTGAAGGTGACGCCGCCGCTGGCGACCATCCGGCTGACCTTGCCTTTCGCCCCGGCATCGCCCTTGGCGTATTCCACCCGCACCTCGGCCGCGCCCAGCCGCATCTGGCCCTGGCCCACCACGACATTGCCGGAAAACACCGCCGTTCCATCGCTCTGGCTGACCTTCAACTGGTCGGCCGTCACCTGGACCGGCAGGGTCGGGTCCTGTTTCAGCCCGCCGAAGCTGACCTGCGTGCCCTGTGCCAGCGCGGCCAAGGGCAGGGCGACCGCCAGCAAAACGGCCAGAATGCGGGTCTTGCGCGACATCGGTCCCCTCATTGTCCGGGCTGATATACCAGCTTCACGGCGCCATTGAAAACCAGAACGTACTGACCCTGCACCGCCGGATCGGGCCCCAGCGTCACCGTGTCGGCCCGGATCTGCGCCCGCGGGGCCGTCGCGGTGACGCCGCCGGTGGCCTCGACCGCGGTATGGTCCAGCGCGGCGGTCATCTCGGCGGCAGAGATATGGTAGTCGTTCGAGGTCTCCAGCGACACGTCGCCGGTGAAATGCACACGGTTCGCCTGGCTGTCGATCTCGCCCGCGGCGGAATGCATCGTGGCCGTCAGCCCCGACGGCATCTCGATCCGGGCCGCCAGGTTGCTGGCCGTGGCCCGCCCCGGCGCCGTCGGGTCGGGCCGCGCCTCGGCCGCGATCACCGAGACGGCGGCGCCGTCGCTGGTCACGCCGGCGTAGCTGGGCGCCGTGATCCGCGATTCGCGCGCCAGCGTCGTCACGTCGACCTTGGCATAGGGGATGGCGCGCGACGGATCGATGGTGCGCGCGATCAGGAACATGGTCGACAGGATGATCAGCGCGCCCAGCGGCAGCACGATCTTCAGCCAGAACACCAGCCGCGAATAGGCGTTGTCGCGCCCGCCCACGGCCTCACACGACCCCGGCGCGCAGGCAGTCGTGGATATGCAGGATGCCCACGGCCCGCTGGCTGCCCGCCGGGTCCACCACGAACAGGCAGGTGATCTTGCGATCGTTCATCAGCCCTACCGCGGCCTCGGCCAGCGCCGTCGGCCCGATCGTGCGCGGGCCGCGCGTCATCACCTGCGCGGCGGTCAGTTCCAGCAGCCCCGCCATGTGGCGCCGCAGGTCGCCATCGGTGATCACGCCCACCAGCGCGCCCGTGGCATCGGTGACGCCCACCACGCCAAAGCCCTTTTGGCTGATGACCAGAAGCGCCTCGCCCATCGGCGTGGCCTCGGCCACCAGCGGCAGCGCGTCGCCGCTGTGCATCAGGTCGCCCACCTTGGCCAGCCGCGCGCCCAGCTTGCCGCCCGGATGGTACTGGCGGAAATGCTCGGGCGTGAACTTGCGGTGTTCCATCAGCGCCACGGCCAGCGCATCGCCCAGCGCCAGCGTCATGGTGGTGGAGGTGGTCGGCACGATCCCGGTGCCGCAGGCCTCGGGCGCCTGCGGCAACAGGATCGCCACATCGGCCTGCCGCAACAGCGTGGACCCCGCGCGTGAGGCGACGCCGATCAGCCCGATCCCGAACCGGCGCGTATAGGCGATGATGTCGGCCAGTTCCGGCGTCTCGCCCGAATTCGACAGCACCAGCGCCACATCCCCCGGCGCCACCATGCCCAGATCGCCATGACTGGCCTCGGCGGGGTGCACGAAATGCGCGGGCGTGCCGGTCGAGGCCAGCGTGGCCGCGATCTTGCGCCCGACATGGCCGGATTTTCCCATGCCCGACACGATCACCCGCCCCGGCGCCTCCAGGATCATCCGCACCGCGGCGGCAAAGCTGTCGCCCAGACTGTCGGCCAGCAGCGACAGCGCCTCGGCCTCCACGCCGATCACGCGGCGGGCGGTCTCCAGGAACGGGCTGGGGGCTGGCAGGTCGGCTGACACGGGCAACATGACGCTCAGATAGGCATTCGCGGGCAGAAGTCACCATCCCGCCCGCGAATGCAAGCGCGAGAACGTCACGGCAGGGTCGCGGCGGGGCGTCTTTCCGCCGACGCCGCGCTCAGTGCCGGAAGATGTCCTGTTCGTCGCCCAGCCCCATCAGGTCCAGCGCGGCGCGCGTCGGCAGGAAATCGAAGCAGGCCCGCGCCACCGCCGTCCGCCCCTCGCGCTCCAGCCGCTTGTCCAGTTCGGCCTTCAGCCGGTGCAGGTACAGCACGTCCGACGCGGCATAGTCCAGTTGCGCATCGCTCAGGTCTTCCGCGCCCCAGTCGCTGGTCTGTTGCTGCTTGGAAATGTCGACCCCCAGCAGATCCATCAGCAGGTATTTCAGCCCGTGCCGGTCGGTGAAGGTGCGGATCAGCTTCGAGGCGATCTTGGTGCAGTAGACCGGCGCCGTCACCACGCCGAAGGCCTGTTGCAGCGCCGCGATGTCGAACCGGCCAAAGTGGAACAGCTTCAGCACCGCCGGATCGGCCAGCATCCGTTCCAGGTTCGGCGCCCGGCTCTGGCCGCGGGCGATCTGCACCAGATGGGCGTGCCCGTCGCCCGAGGACAGCTGCACCAGACACAGCCGGTCGCGATGCGGCAGCAGGCCCATGGTTTCGGTGTCGATCGCGACCACGGGGCCTAGGTCAAGGCCGTCGGGCAGGTCGCCCTTGTAAAGATGGTTGGTCATGGGCAGCTCCTTTTCCGCGCCTTCTGGCCGCGGCGCGCCTCGGCGTCAATGCCCCGCTCCGGCGGCGTGGTGGGGCTCCACCCGGGCCCGCAGCGGCTTGGTCTCCAGAAACAGCGTCAGCACGAAGGCCAGCGCGGCCAGCCCGGCCGAGACGAGGAAGATCGGCCGCAGCGCGCCGGTGAAGCCCGCGATCACCTGTGCCCGCAGCGCCTCGGGAAGGGCGGCCACCCTGGCCGCGGTCATCGTGGCCGGGTCCACCCCGCCGGGCAGCGCATCCCCCAGCATCACCCCGAAAAGCGTGCCGAAGACCGCGATGCCGATCGAGCCGCCCACCTGCCGGAACAGCTGGAACCCCGCGGTGCCCACCCCCAGCATCTCGCGCGGGACGGCGTTCTGGATCGCGGTGGTCCCCACCGACATCGTGGGGCCCATCCCCAGCCCGACCATGCCGATCATCACCGTCAGCGCCCAGGTGGGGGTCTGCGGCGTCAGTTGCGTCAGCAGCCCCAGCCCCAGCACCATCAGCGCGGTGCCCCCCACCGGCAGCATCCGGTACTGCCCCGTCCGGCTCATGATCCGCCCCGACGCGACCGAGGCCGTCACGATCCCCAGCATCAGCGGCAGAAGCTGGAGCCCCGACGCCGTGGGGCTGATCCCCTTCGCGACCTGAAGGTAAAGCGGCAGGAAGGTGATCGCCCCGAACATGGTGGCAAACACCAGAAACCCCACTGCGCTGAACACCACGAAGGTGTTGTGGCGGAACAGTGCGGGCGGCAGGATCGGCTCGGCCGCGCGCCGTTCTGTCGCGATCAGCGCCACGGTCGACAACACCGCCACCACCGACAGCCCCAGCACGAAGGGCGACCCCCAGGCAAAGGTGCGCCCGCCGAGGCTGGTCACCAGCACCACCGAGGCCAGCGCCGCGGTTAGGAACACGGCCCCGAGGTAGTCGATCCGGTGGCTCTTGCGCAGGCCGCGCGGCTTGAAGGCCACGGCAAAGGCCGCCAGCGCCGCGATCCCCAGCGGCAGGTTGATGTAGAAGATCCATCGCCACGAGAAATGGTCGACGATGTAGCCCCCCGCCAGCGGCCCCGCCACGCTCGACAGGCTGAAGACCGCGGCGAACACGCCCTGGATCTTGCCGCGCTCGCGCGGGGCCACCACGTCGCCGATCACCGTCTGGGCCAACACCATCAGCCCGCCGCCGCCCAGCCCCTGCAACCCCCGCGCCACGATCAGGAACACCATCGAGGTCGCCTGCCCGCACAGCATCGACCCCAGCAGGAATACCGTGACCGAGATCTGCATCATCACCTTGCGGCCATACAGGTCGCCCAGCTTGCCGTAGAGCGGCGCCACCACGGTCGAGACCAGCAAATAGGCCGTGATGACCCAACTCAGGTGATCGAGCCCGCCCAGATCGGCCACGATGGTCGGCAGCGCGGTGGACACGATCGTCTGATCCAGCGACGCCAGCAGCATCATCACGGCGATCGCGGTGATGATCAGCTTGCGCGACTGTGCCGGGGCTTCGGCGGTGCTCATGCGGAAATCCTTCGCCGGGGGCTGGCCGAACCCGCCCCGTGACCCAGAACCTAGGCCGCGGGCGCGCGCGGGGCAACCACGGCGCAGGGCAACCGGAGGACGACATGCAAATGGATCGGCGCGGCGCGCTTCTCTGGGTGGGTTGCCTGCAATACTTCGTGGCCGAGGCGCTGGTGGCCCTGGGCTATCGCGGCCCCTACAGCCTGCGGCTGAACTACATCAGCGACCTTGCCGCCACGACCTGCACCGCCGTCTGCTCGCCCCTGCATGCGGTGATGAACGCGGCCTTCATCCTGCAAGGCGCGCTGATCCTGGGCGGGGCGATCGCGGCCTGGCGCCTGGGCCCGCCGGGGCTCTGGCGTATTTCCTGCGCGCTGATGGCGGCCTCGGCCCCCGGCGTGGTGCTGGTGGGGCTGGTGCCCGAGGATGCGGGCTCGCCCCTGCATGTCATCGGCGCGGGGGAAAACCTGCTGACATCGGGCCTGGCGATGGGGCTGATGGCGCTGTCGCTGCGGCGCGTGGCGCCTTTGCGCGCCGCGATCGGCGGGGCGGGGGCGGTTCTGGCCCTTGCGGCACTGGCCGCTTTGGGCCGACGCGCCGATCCGGGGCTGGGCATCGGTGTGGTGGAACGCATCGCCGCCTATCCCACGCCGCTCTGGCTGGCCGCGACCGGCCTCTGGCTGTGGCGGGAAGGCTGGCGACCCCGGATGGATTCGAACCATCGACCTGCCGCTTAGGAGGCGGCCGCTCTATCCCCTGAGCTACGGGGTCGCGCGCAGCCCTTTTGCCGGGATTTTTGCGGCGCGGCAACCCGGCAGCAGGGCGGCAATGTCAGGCAAAGGGAAAAGGGGGAGTGAATTTTGGCCCACCACTCCCCCTTCAGGGTCCAGACGTCACGGATAGAGAGCTTGCAGGACGCGCTGGATTCGGCCGGTCCAAGGACCGTTAGCGGTAACATAGCGCATGATGAAGGCTTGGACAAGCGCGAGGTTGGCGCTAACAATGAACTGTCCACAGACCTTTTCAGGCAGAGCCTTGGCCAACGACCACCGCCCCGACACCCGCCGTACCCTGACGCTTCGCGACGTGTCCGAAGCCTCGGGCGTCAGCGAGATGACGGTCAGCCGCGTGTTGCGCAACCGGGGCGACGTGTCGCGCAGCACCCGCGACCGGGTGATGAAGGCGGCCAAGGATCTGGGCTATGTGCCCAACAAGATCGCGGGGGGGCTTGCCTCGCAGCGGGTGAACCTGGTCGCGGTCATCATCCCCTCGCTGTCGAACATGGTGTTCCCCGAGGTGCTGACCGGCATTTCCCAGGTGCTGGACGATACCGGCCTGCAACCCGTGGTGGGCGTCACCAACTATTCGCCCGAGCGCGAAGAGCGGGTGCTCTACGAGATGCTGTCCTGGCGTCCCTCGGGCGTGATCGTCGCAGGGCTCGAACATTCCGACGCCGCGCGGGCGATGCTGACCAACGCAGGCATTCCCATCGTCGAGATCATGGACGTGGATGGCCCGGCGATCGATTCGGTCGTGGGCATCTCGCATCATCGCGCCGGGCAGATGATGGCCCAGACGATCCTGGCCGCGGGCTATCGCCGGATCGGCTTTCTGGGCACCCAGATGCCGCACGACCACCGCGCCCGCAAGCGGCTGGAAGGCTTCACCGCCGCCCTTGCCGCCGCTGGTCTGGCGCTGGAGGACCGCGAGTATTACGACGGCGGCTCGGCCCTGCTGAAGGGGCGCGAGATGACGCAGGCGATCCTGTCCCGCCGCCCAGATCTCGATTTCCTCTATTACTCCAACGACATGATTGGCGCGGGCGGGCTTTTGCACTGCCTCGATGCCGGGATCGATGTGCCGGGGCGGCTGGGTCTGGCCGGCTTCAACGGGGTCGAACTGCTGGACGGGCTCAGGGTCCGGCTGGCCACGATGGACGCCTGCCGACTGGAGGTCGGCCGCGCCGCCGCGGAAATCCTGACCGGCAAGACGGCGGATGGCCGGTCGTCGGGCGTGCGGATCGAACTGACCCCGCGGCTCGACCCCGGGCAGACCATCCGCGCGCCCCGGTAGCGGCGGGATCGCGCCTCAGCCGCCGAACTTCACCGTCAGCGTGAAGCTGTAGCTGGCCCCGCCCAGGCTGTCGGGTGCGGGCGGAAACGGGGCCGCGGCGCGCACCGCCTGCACCGCCGCCAGATCAAGCGCGGCCACACCCGACGGTGTGACCACCCGCGCCCCCGCCAGCGCGCCGTCCCGCGTCACCGTCAAGGCCACGCCCACCGTGCCCCGTGCATCGCCCGCCGCGACCGGGAACCGCTTGTGCCGTTCCACCCCGGCCATGATCCGTGCGCCCCAGCCCGCCAGCGCCGACCGGTCGACCCCGGCCCCGGTGGTCAGCGCGGCCGCGCCGCCCGCCCCGGCCGCGGCC
>JAJZVD010000083.1 GCA_021845805.1 Pseudomonadota bacterium
GCCGACGGGCTGCCCCTGGCCGCCGCCAGCCGCGACCGGCAGCAGGTGCTGGCGATGCCGGGCCCCGGCTTCGTCCACCTGTCGGTGATCGACGCCGAGGGGCGTTCGGCCGCGGTGCAGGTGCGCCTGCTGCCCTAGCCGCGGATCGCCTTCAGCAGCAGGTCCACGTTGGCCGGATCGGCCTCGGGGGTGATGCCGTGGCCCAGGTTGAAGATATGCGGCCCGCCCGAGAAGGCGCGCACGATCCGTCGGGCTTCCTCGACCAGCGCGGGGCCGCCGGTGACCATGTGACCCGGCGCCAGGTTGCCCTGCACGCAGCCATCGACCTGCACGTTGGCAGCCGCCCAGTCGGCCGACACCGAATTGTCCAGCGCCACGCAATCGGCGCCGGTGGCGCGGGCAAAGCCGATGTAGCCCTGCCCCGCCTCGCGCGGGAAGGCGATGACCGGGATGCCCGGGTGGCGGGCCTTCAGCGCGGCGATGATCTGGCGCGTGGGCTCGACCGCGTAGCGCGCGAAGTCCGCCCCCTTGAGCGAGCCCGCCCAACTGTCGAACAGCTTCACCACCTCGGCCCCCGCCGCGATCTGGGCCGAGAGATACTCCACCGTCGCCTCGGTCAGCAGCGCGATCAGGGCGTCGAAGGTGGCCGGGTCGGCCTGCATCAGCGCATGGGCCGGGCCCTGATCGGGTGTGCCGCGCCCGGCGATCATGTAGCTTGCCACCGTCCAGGGCGCGCCGGCAAAGCCGATCAGCGTGGTCTCGGCAGGCAGCGCGCCCGTCAGGAGGCGCACCGTGTCGTAGACGGGCGCCAGCGTCGTGTGGATCGCGCCCGCGGGTTTCAGCCGGGCCAGATCGGCGGGGCCGGTCACGGTGGACAGGCGCGGCCCCTCGCCCTGGGCGAACCACAGGTCGGCCCCCAGCGCCTGGGCGATCAGCAGGATGTCGGCGAACAGGATCGCCGCGTCGAAGCCATAGCGGCGGATCGGCTGCAAGGTGACCTCGGCCGCCAGTTCGGGCGTGTAGCAGAGCGACAGGAAATCGCCCGCCTGTGCGCGGGTGGCGCGATATTCGGGCAGGTAGCGCCCCGCCTGCCGCATCAGCCAGACCGGCGGAACCGGCAGAGTTTCGCCCGAAAGGGCCCGCAGGATGGTCTTCTGGGCAGCCACGACAGCACTCCTTGTCACCTGCCCCCGTGGTCGGCTGCGAAGGGGGGCGATGTCAAGCGGATGTGCCGTTGCCGGGCCCCGATGCCGCACATGGCCCGCGGGCCCCGGCGGTCAGGCCGCGGCCATCACCGCGTCCAGATCGGCCACCGACAGCGCCACCGGGTTGGCCTTCATCGAGGATGACCCGGCCGCCGCCAGCGCCGCCGCGGCCCGGTGATCCGCCGTCACCCCAAGGTCGGCCAGCGGGCGCAGCCCCGCCGCCCGCGCCCAGGCCGACAGCCCTGCGACGGCCGCCTCCATCCCGGGGGCCGTGCCGAATGCCGCGGCGATCCAGCCCGCCACCCGATCCAGCCGCGCGGCGGCGGGTCCGGTTGCGGCGCGGCGGTTCGCCAGCAGCACGCCGGGCAGAAGCGCGCCGCAGATCGCGCCATGCGGGGCGCCCGACAGCCCGCCCAGCGGCCCCGCCAGCCCGTGCACCGCGCCCAACCCCGCATTGGCCAGCGCAAGGCCGCCGCACAGGCTGACCCAGGCCATCTCGTCGCGCGCGACGGGGCTCTCTGCCGCCATCAGCGTCGGCAAGGCGGCAAGGGCGCGCGGAATGGCATCGGCGCACAGCGCATCGGTCAGCGGATTGGCGCGGGTGCAGACATAGGGCTCGATCACCTGCGTCAGCGCATCCAGCCCCGAGGCCAGCGTGATCGGGCGCGGGCAGCCATCGGTCAGGGCAGGGTCCACCAGCGCCAGCCGCGGCAACATCCGGGGATCGCGCAGGCTGACCTTGCGGCGATGTTCGGGCACGCCGATCACCGCGTTGCGGGTCACCTCGGCCCCGGTGCCCGCGGTGGTGGGGATCGCCACGAAGGGCAGCGGCGCCACGTCCAGCGGCAGGCCCTGCCCCACCACCTCCAGATGCGCCAGCAGCGGCCGCGGCGCGGGCACCAGCGCGGCGATGGCCTTGCCCGCGTCGATCACCGCGCCGCCGCCCAGCGCGGCCACCGCGTGCACCCCGGCGGCGCGGGCACGGGCGACCCCGGTCTCGATCATCGCCATGTCGGGTTCGCCCGCCACCGACAGCCGCGTGACGGCCACCCCCAGGCCCGCCAGCGCCTGCGCCAGCCAATCGGCGCGCGCGGCATCGCTGCCATGAACCAGCAGGATGCGGCCGCCCAGTGCGGCGATGCGCGGGGCGACGCTGGCGGCGGTGCCGCGGCCGAAGACGATCTCGGTCGCGGTGATGAAGCTGAACGCAGGCAGCGCGGCCTCCTGTTGCGGGGCCTGGGCGGGGCGCCCGGATTTCCCCGTGGGGAAATCGGCCACCCCCCGCCCGGGTCGGTGGTCAGGCGCTGCGGCGCAGGTCCGCGGCAGCGGGGATGTCCAGCGCCAGGATCTGACGCACCGCCTCGGCCGCCTCGGCGCCCTTCTTCACGAAGTGGTCGCGGAAGAACGCCTCCATCGCCTCGACCGGCTGGAAGTTGTGCGGCGTCAGCGAGACCGAGAACACCGGCACTTCGGTTTGAAGTTGCACGTCCATCAGCCCGTTCACCACGGCGGCCGAGACGAAATCGTGCCGGTAGATGCCGCCGTTCACGACGAAGGCGGCGGCGACGACGGCATCGTAAAGCCCCGTCCTGGCCAGCCGCTTGGCCAGCAGCGGCATTTCGAACGCGCCGGGCACGTCGAAGGCCTCGATCCGGGCGCCCGGCAGAAGGCGCGCGGCCTCGGCGACAAAGCCGTCATGCGCGCGGTCGACGATGTCGGCGTGCCAGCGCGCCTTGATGAAGGCGATGCGGGGGGTCTTGGTCTGGTAGGTCATCTGTTTGGAACCATCCGTTTGCGTTGCGTCCGGTCCCAGAGCATTCCCGGTCGGCGGCCCGGCCCCGCGGGGCCGCACCGTCGCCGATCCTCTTTCATCCGGACTATACCGTCGGCCCCGGAGTTCCACCGGATCTGCTGACCCCCCGTTGCCGGGGGCGCTCGCGGGCTTTGACCGCCGGTGGGGAATTTCACCCCGCCCTGAGTGCGCGGACACTAGCGCCCGCGCGCCCGGCGCACCAGCGCCGTTCCGCCGTTTCCGGGGCCGTTTCCGGCATGTCTCAGGCCAGTTCGGCCACCTTGGCCGCCAGCGTGGCGACATAGGGCGCGGGGTCCAGCCCGCGGCCGGTGGCGGCCAGCAGGATCTCGTCGGGGTCAAGCGAGCGGCCGTGGCGGTGGACCGTCCCGGTCAGCCAGCGACCCAGCGGCGCGTAATCGCCCGCCTGCAATCCAGCGGCGATGGCGGGGTCCTGCCGCGCGCGGTCGAAAAGCTGGGCGGCCATGATGTTGCCGAAGGTATAGGTGGGGAACGAGCCCACATAGCCGTGCGACCAGTGGACATCCTGCAACACGCCCTGCGCGTCATTCGGCACCGTGACCCCCAGATCCTCGCGCATCCGGTCGTTCCAGATCGCGGGCAGGTCGCGCACCGCGATGTCGCCACCGATCAGCGCGGCCTCGATCTCGGCGCGCAGGAAGACGTGGAAGTCATAGGTCAGCTCGTCCGCCTCGACCCGGATCAGGCCGGGCTCGGGGCGGTTGACCGCGCGCCAGAAGTCCTCGGCGCTGACATCGGCCAGTTGTTCGGGGAAGGCGTCGCGCAGGCGGCCGTAATGCAGTTCCCAGAACCGGCGGCTGCGGCCCACCCGGTTTTCCCACAGGCGCGACTGGCTTTCGTGCATCCCGAAGCTGGAGCCGCCCACCGCGTAGAGGTTCACGAGATCGGTGGCGAAGATGCCGCGGGTGAAGTCGGGCGCGATGTTCTGTTCGTACATCGCATGGCCCGCCTCGTGCCAGAGCGCGAAGAACCCCGCCGAGGGCGAGCTTTCGCGGAACCGCCCGGTGATGCGCACGTCGTTGCGGGTGAACGAGATCTCGAACGGGTGGGCGGTGTCATCGACCCTGCCCCGGCTGAAATCGTAGCCCAGCGCCGCGGCCATCGTCGCGGCGAAGGCCTTCTGGGCGGGAACCGGATAGCCGCGCGACAGGAAATCGGTGCGCGGCGCCGGGGCCGCCAGCGCCTGCGCCAGAAGCGGGCGCAGCGCGCCGCGCAGGTCGGCGAACAGCGCGGTCAGCCGCGCGCGGGTCATGCCGGGTTCGAACCGGCCCACCAGCGCGTCATAGGGGTGATCCTGATAGCCGATCGCCTCGGCCATCTCGCGCTGAAGGGCGAAGACACGTTCCAGCACCGGGGCATAGGCCGCAAAGTCGTTGGCGGCCCGCGCCGCCGTCCAGGCGCCATGCGCGCGCGAGGTCAGCTCGGCCGATTCGGCAATCAGTGCGGCGGGGATGCGCGACAGGATCGCGATCTCGCGCCGGGCGCGGGCCAGCGCGCGGCGGCGCAGGTCGGTGGCGGGCAGATGGGCGCAGGCGTCCTCGGCGGCGGCGATGGCGTCGGCCATGGCGCTGCCGGTGGCCTGCGCGCGCGCCAGCGCGGTCAGCGTGGCCACCTGATGGCCGCGGCTGTCGGCGCCGCCCGGCGGCATCTGCGTGCGCGTGTCCCAGGCCAGCAGGTTCACCGTGCAAAGGATGTCGTTGATCCCGGCCATCAGGTCGGTGAAGCGCGCGTAGCTCATGGGCGGTCCTGCGATTGGGCCGGAAGCTCCGGCAGGTGGCACGCTGCCAGGTGGCCCGGCCCGCGGGGCGTGGGCTCGGGGCGTTCGGCATGGCAGCGATCGAAGGCAAGGGGGCAGCGGGTGGCGAACAGGCACCCTTTGGGCAGGTCAAGCGGGCTGGGCAGTTCGCCCCGGGTGGCCGCGCGGCTGGTGCGGCGGGCGGGGTCCAGTTCGGGCGCCGCCGACAGCAGCGCGCGGGTATAGGGATGCGCCGGGGCGGAAAACAGCACCTCGGTCGGGGCCAGTTCCACCACGCGCCCCAGATACATCACCGCCACCCGGTGCGAGATGTGGCGCACCAGACGCAGGTCATGCGCCACGAAGACCACCGTCAGGTTCAGCCGCTCTTGCAAGTGCAGAAGCAGGTTCACCACCTGCGCCTGCACCGAGACATCCAGCGCCGACACCAGCTCATCGGCCACGAGCACCTCGGGTTCCACCGCCAGGGCGCGGGCGATGCCGATCCGCTGGCGCTGGCCGCCAGAGAATTCATGCGGGAACCTGTCGGCCGCGTCGGCGGGCAGGCGCACCAGGTCCAGCAGTTCGGCGATGCGGGGGGGGATCTCTGCCGCCGGGCGCATGCGGTGGACCGACAGCGCCTCGGCCAGGATCTGGCGCACCCGCATCCGCGGATTGAGCGAGCTGTAGGGATCCTGGAAGATCATCTGGACGCGCCGGTTGAAGGCGCGGCGGGCGGGGCCCTTCAGGCCGCCGATGTCCTGCCCCTCGAACAGGATCTGGCCGTCGTCGACATCCCAGAGCCGCACCAGACAGCGCGCCAGCGTGGATTTCCCGCAGCCGCTTTCGCCCACGATGCCCAGCGTCTCGCCCCGCGCCACCTCGAGGCTGACGCCGTTCAGCGCGTGCACGACGGGCGGTGGCAGTCCGCGCAGGCCGCGCCACAGGGGCTGGGGCAGCGGAAACACCTTGCGCACCCCGCGCACCGACAGAAGCGGCCCGGTCATGGCAGAAGCCCCCCCTGTGCCAGCACATCGGCCGCCCGCAGGCAGGCGCTGTGGTGGCCATCGCCCACCAGGGCCAGCGCCGGGCGGGCGGCGTGGCAGGCGGGTTCGGCCAGCGCGCAGCGCGGGGCGAAGGCGCAGCCCGGCGGAATGTCGGCCAGCGCGGGCGGCGTGCCCTCGATCGACAGCAGCGGCGCGCGTTCGGCGCCCGCGCGCGGAACCGAGCCCAGAAGCCCGCGGGTATAGGCATGGGCGGGGCGCGCGAAGACGCCCGCCACGCTGCCGGTTTCGATCAGGCGGCCCGCATACATCACCGCGATCCGGTCGCAGGTGGCCGCCACCACGCCAAGATCGTGGGTCACGAAGATCACGCTCATCCCCAGGTCGCGGCGCAGGTCCAGGATCAGCTTCAGGATCTGGTCCTGGATCGTCACGTCCAGCGCCGTCGTGGGTTCGTCGGCCAGCAGAAGCCGCGGGTTCGACGCCAGCGCGATGGCGATCATCACCCGCTGGCGCATGCCGCCGGAAAACTGGTGCGGATAGTCGCCCAGCCGCCGCGCGGCCCCCGGAATGCCGACCAGATCGAACAGTTCCACCGCGCGGCGCTGGCGCTGGGCCGCGGTCAGGCCGGTGTGGGCCTGAAGGTTTTCGGTGATCTGAAGGCCCACGGGCAGCACCGGGTTCAGCGCCGTCATCGGTTCCTGGAAGATCATCGCGATCTCGCCGCCACGGACGCGGCGCAGCGCGGGGGGATCGAGCGTCAGCAGGTCGCGCCCCTGCCAGATCACCTCGCCGGTGACGCGGCCGGGCGGCGGCACCAGCCGCATGACGGACCGCAGCGTGATGCTCTTGCCCGAGCCGGATTCGCCCACCAGCCCCAGCACCTCGCCCTGATGCAGATCGAAGCTGACGTCATCGACGGCGGCCACCGCGCCGCGGGGGGTGGCGAAGGTGGTGCGCAGCGCGCGGACGGAGAGGACCGGGGCGCTCATTTCTTCACCCGCAGAAGTTCGGCCAGGCCGTCGCCCGTCAGGCTGAAGCCCAGGCCCGTCAGCACGATGGCGATGCCGGGAAAGACCGACATCCACCAGGCCGTGGTCATGAAGTTCTTGCCATCCGCGATCTGCACGCCCCATTCCGGCGTCGGCGGCTGCGCGCCAAGGCCAAGGTAGCCCAGCGACGAGCCCAGCAGGATCGCCAGCGCCATGTCGGTCATCCAGTAGACCAGCGCGGGGGTGATGGCGTTGGGCAACAGGTGGCGGAAGATGATGCGCGCAGGGCTGTAGCCCATGGCGCGGCCCGCGTCGGCATAGTCCAGCCGCTGCTGCACCTTCATCTCGGCCGCGATCAGCCGGGCGTAGAACACCCAGTCGACGATGCCCACGGCGATGTACATGTTGCTGAGCCCCGGCCCCAGCACGGCGACGATGGCGATCACCAGCACCAGGAAGGGAAAGGTGATGACGGCATCGACGATCCGGCCCAGCACCGTCTCTGCGAGCCCCCCGGCATAGCCCACCAGCGCGCCGATCAGCGTGCCTGCCAGGAAGGGGCCGATGGTGGCGAAGACGGCGATCTGCATGTCGACGGTATAGGCGTGGATCACCCGGCTCAGCACGTCGCGGCCGAAGTTGTCGGTGCCGAACGGATGGGCAAGCGAGGGCGCCTGGCCCAGCGCGTTGTAATCGAAGGCGTTCGGGTCATAGGGCGCGATCAGCCCCGGCGCCAGCGCCAGCGCCAGGTTCACCGCCAGCAGCAGAAGGCCCAGGACCAGCGTGGCGGGCAGCGCGGGGCGGACGCGGGCGCGCGCGCTCATCGTTTCACCCGCGGGTCAAGCGAGGCTTGCAGGATGTCGGTCAACAGGAAGGTCACCGAGACCAGCACCGCCAGCGCCAGCGTCATGCCCTGCACCACCGGGTAGTCGCGGCCGTAGATGGAATCGATCATCAGCCGACCGGCCCCCGGAATGGCAAAGACGGTTTCGGTGACCACCGCCCCGCCCAGCAGCGTGCCGACCGACAGGCCGAACAGGGTGACGGTGGAGATCAGCGCGTTGCGCAGCACATGGCGCAGCATCACCGTGCGCGCCCTGAGGCCCTTGGCGCGGGCGAAATCGACATATTCGGCCCCCACGACCGCGATGATCGCCGCGCGCAGGTTGCGCATCAGCACCGCCGACAGGCTGAGCGCCAGCGTCAGCGCGGGCAGGAACAGATGATAGAGGTGATCGGCCAGCCCCGTGCCATAGCCGCCCACCGGAAACCAGCCGAGACGGGCGCCGAACACCGTCAGCAGGACAAGGCCAAGATAGAAGACCGGCATCGACAGCCCGACCTGGAAGACGCCCCGGATGACCACGTCGGCCTCTTTTCCGCGGCGCAGCGCCGACAGGAAGGCCAGCGGCAGCGCCAGCACCACCGCGATCACCGCGGACATCGCAGTCAGCAGCAGCGTGACCGGCACGCGCTGCGCGATCAGGGTCGTGACCGGCAGTTTCAGGGTGATCGAGGTGCCAAGATCGCCCGTCGCCACGGCCTTCAGGAAGTACAGGAACTGGATCGCCAACGGCTTGTCGAGACCAAGGTCATGGTTGATGCGCGCCACGTCGGCATCGCGCGCGCGGTCGCCCAGCATGGCGCTGGCCGGGTCGCCGGGCAACAGGCGGACAAGCAGGAACACGACCACCGCGATGAAGAGCAGGGTCGGCACCAGTTGCGCCAGACGGCGGAGAAGATAAGGCAGAAGGGACACGGGCGCGGTCGCAATGCGGAAAGCGGAAACGGCGCGGCGGAGGGAGAGGGCCGCCGCGCCGTCAGCCTACTTCTGCAGCCAGGTGGCGCGGAAGATGTTGTTGCCCAGCGGGATCTGCATGAACCCGTTCACCTTCTTCGCCAGCGCGACCGGATAGGGGGTTTCATACAGGGGCAGGGTCGGGCCGGTGGCGTTGAAGATCTCCTGGATCTTCGCGTAATCGGCGGCCCGCTTGGTGCGGTCCATCTCGCTCTGGCTGGCCTGGTAGAGCGTGTCCACCTCGGCGTTCTTCCAGCCCGAGTGCAGCGCGTCGATGGTGGGCGAATAGGCGAAGTACGAGGTGATCTCGTTCGGGTCGGCGATGTCATCCGTCCAGGCGGCAAGCCGCATGGTGAACGTGCCGTCGCGGTACTGCTGGGTGCGCGAGGCGTTGTCGACCTGGCTCAGTTCCAGCTTCACGCCGATCTGGCCCCACATCTGTTGCAGCGCGGTCGCGATGCCCAGTTCATCCTGGTTGCCCGCCAGCACCAGAAGGCTGGTGGAAAAGCCGTTGGCGAACCCGGCATCCTTCATCAGCGCCTTCGCCTTGGCGAGGTCATAGGGATAGAGCGGCTTGTCGCCCGTGTGCAGCGGCGTGGCCGAGGACATGAACGATGTCAGCGGCTTGCCCACGCCATGGGTGACGATCTGGATGATCGCCTCCTTGTTGGTGGCGTAGTTCAGCGCCTGCCGGACCTTTTCGTTCGACAGCGGGTTGTCCTTGCCCGCCACCTGCGGCCGCACGTTCAGCGTGACATATTCCACCCGGGTCGAGGGGTAGAGCATCATGTTCAGCTTCGGATCGGACTTCAGCTCCGACACGCGGGCGTAGGGGATGAATTCGGCCCCGTCCAGATCGCCCGATTGCAGCTTGAGGATGCGCGTCGCGTCGTCCGGGATCACTTCGAAGGTCACGCCGTCAAGGTAGGGCAGCGGCTGGCCATCGGCGCCCTTGTCCCAGTAATATGGGTTCTTGACCAGCTTCATCTCCTGCCCGCGGGTCCAGCTTTGCAGCATGAACGGGCCCGAGCCGATCGGGTGTTCGGAAAACGCCTTGGCCTTGGCCTCGTCGGTGTCGCCGGGGCTGGCCTCGAACGCCTTTTCGGGCAGCACGGCGGTGTTGAACACCGTCAGCGCCGAGAGGATCGCGGGGTCAGGGTGCTTGAGGGTGATGGTGACCGTCTTGGCGTCGGTCGCGGTAACCTTGTCGATCGACTCGACGAGGAAGTTCCAGATCCCGTTCTTGGGGTTCGCCGCGCGGGTCAGCGACCAGGCCACGTCCTCGGTGGTGATCGGCGTGCCGTCCGAGAACTTGATCCCGTCGCGCATCGTCAGCGTCACGGTCTTGGCGTCGTCCGAGATCTTCCACGCGGTCGCAAGGCCGGGCTGCACGCCCTGCCCGTCGTCGGTGGGCAGAAGCAGCGTGTCATAAAGGTTCGACAGCACCCAGATGTCGACGTTGGCATCGTTCAGAACGGGGTCAAGAAACAGGCTGTCGGCGTACCGGCCATAGGTCATCACACCCCCACGCTCGACCGCCATGGCGGCCGGACTCGCCGATACCAGCAGTGCCGCAGACAGTGCGGCGGCCTGGAACAGTTTCATGCGATTGCCTTTCCTGTTGGAAGGATGGTTATGGTTTTGGCGCAAGTGTTCTACGCAACGATAACGATCCACGGGAAACTAGCCCCTGTCAACACGCAGATTGCGCAAGAGAGTCGATTCAAAGCGTGCTCTCTTGCCGATCGCACAAAAAGCGTTCTATCGTGATAGTACAAGTAGAGGCGAGGAAAATGGAGTTCCTGATCGACCGCGCATCCGATGTGCCGATCCGCCGACAGGTGCGGGGGACCATCGAATATGCGATTGCCTGCGGCGAGTTGCCGGTGGGCGCCGCGCTGCCTTCGGTGCGCGAACTGGCCGACCGGCTGGGGGTGGCGCCGATGACGATCAGCCAGGCCTATGCCGATCTCAAGCGCGACGGGCTGGTGGAAGGGCGCACCGGGTCGGGAACCTATGTGGCCGACTGTGCCCAGGCCCAGGTGGCCCAGCGATCCGATGCCGACCTTCTGCACCGCGAGATCGACCGGCTGATCGACCATGCGCAGGCGCGCGGCATCCGGCTGCGCGATGTCTCGGCGATGGTGAACGCGCGGCTTGCCTATCGCGCGGCGGTGGGGCGGCAGGCCAGCGTCTTCATGGCCGGTCTGTTCGCCGAGGCGACGCGCAGCTACGCCCGCGCCATCGCCGAACAGCTTGGGACGGGCGCGACGGTGCAACCGGTGACGCTCGAGGCGCTGAACACCGACGAGGCGATGCGCGCGCAGGTGGGGGCGGCGGATCTGGTGGTGACCTTTTCCACCCTGCGCCCGGCGCTGGCGGCGATCCTGCCCAATACACGGGTCATTGCGATCCGCTTCATCCCGTCGGAGGCCACGCGGATGGAACTGGCGGCGGTGGACCCGCTGGCCCGCGTGGGCGTGGTGTCGAAGTTCAGCGATTTCCTGGCGGTCATGCGGTCGGGGGTGCAGCGCTTCGCGGCCCATGTCAGCGATCTGAAGGTGCTGTCGGAAACCGATGCCGACCTGGCCGCTGCGCTGACCGACCGTGACGTGATCGTGTTTTCCACCGGGGCCGATGCGGTGCTGCGCCATGCGCCCGCGGGGACCCGGGCCATCGAATATCGCCACATCCCCGATCCGGGCGATGTGGACAGGGTGATCCGCCCGCTGGTCCGCGACGTGCTGGCGGGTGAGCAGGACAACGAGCGGGACGGCGCGGACGCGCCCGCAGCAGGGAAGGACGCATCGTGAAGATCAGCGAGATGAACTGGGGCCAGGTCGAGGCCTGGCTGAAACATGACGACCGCGCCGTACTGCCGCTGGGCAGCACCGAACAGCACGCGGGCCTGTCGCTTTCGGTCGATTCGATCCTGTCCGAACAGGTGGCGCTGGAAGCCGCCGC
>JAJZVD010000017.1 GCA_021845805.1 Pseudomonadota bacterium
ACCGCGGGATCCAGCCGCCGCAGCGCCTCTTCCACCGCCGCCTGCACCGAGGGCTGGGCGGCCTGCCGCTGCCATCCGCTGAACGGGCCGCCGTCATAGTCGATCTTCAGCGCGTATCTGGGCATGGGCGCGGCGTAGCGCGCCGCCCCGCGCTTGGCAAGCGGCCCCTACCGCGGGGCGGGCCCACCGCCTATGTTGAGGCGGCACGGAAAGGGATGGCGCGGTGATCGGCACGATTGCGGACGGGGTGGCGCGCGGGGTCGAACAGGCCATCGCCTCGGTCAACGGCGCCTTGTTCGAGCCGGTGATCCGCCTGGGTGTCACCGGGCTCAGCCGCGCGGGCAAGACCGTGTTCATCACCGCGCTGGTGGCCAACCTGATGGACCGGGCCCGGATGCCGCAGTTGCAGGCCGCGGCGCAGGGGCGGATCGTGTCGGCCTGGTTGCAGCCGCAGCCCGATGACACCGTGCCCCGCTTCGACTACGAAGCGCATCTGGGCGCCATGACCGGCCCTGCGCCGCATTGGCCCGACAGCACCCGCGCGATCAGCGAATTGCGCCTGTCGCTGAAGGTGCGGCCCGCGGGCTGGCTGTCGGGTCTGGCCGGGCTGCGCACCGTTCACCTCGACATCATCGACTATCCCGGCGAGTGGCTGCTGGATCTGGCACTGATGGACCGCCCCTATGCCACCTGGGCCGAAGAGACGCTGGCCCGCATCGCCGCCCGCCCGATGGCGGCCGATTTCCTGCGCGCCGCCGCCGCCGCCGACCCCGCCGCCCGGCTGGACGAACCCGTGGCGCAGGGGCTGGCGGCCCGCTTTACCGCCTACCTGACCGCGGCCCGCGCCGCCGGGTTTTCCGATTGCACCCCGGGCCGGTTCCTGCTGCCGGGCGAGCTTGCGGGTTCGCCCGTGCTGACCTTCGCACCGCTGCCGAAGCCCGAGGCCGCCCGTCGCGGCGCGCTCTGGCGCGAGATGGAGCGGCGCTACGACGCCTACCGGCGCGAGGTGGTGCGCCCCTTCTTCCGCACCCATTTCGCCCGGATCGACCGGCAGGTGGTGCTGGTCGATGCGCTGGGCGCCATTCACGCGGGCCCGCAGGCGGTCGAGGACATGCGCCGCGCGATGGCCGGGATCCTCGCGGCCTTCCGGCCCGGTCGGGCAAGCTGGCTGGCCGATCTGCTGGGCGCCCGGCGGGTGGAACGGATCCTGTTCGCCGCGACCAAGGCCGACCATCTGCACCACAGCCAGCACGGCCGTCTGACCGCGATCATGGAGGCGATGCTGCGCGAGGCGCGTGACCGGGCCGATTTCACCGGGGCGAAAACCATGGCCCTGTCGCTGGCCAGCCTGCGCGCCACGGTCGAGGAGACGGTGCCGCAGGGCGGCGGCACGCTCGACTGCGTGCGGGGCACGCTGCTGTCCACCGGCAGGCAGGCGGCGATGTATCCGGGCGAATTGCCCGCAGACCCCGGCGCCTTGCTGATCCCCGCGCGCGACGGCGCGGCGCGCTGGCTTGATGCCGATTTCGCGGTGATGGGCTTTGCCCCAGCGCGGGTCACGCTGAAACCCGGCGAGGGCCCGCCGCATATCCGGCTGGACCGCGCGGCCGAGTTCCTGATCGGAGACCGGCTGGCATGACCGACCCGAAACGTCCCGTGGTGATCGAACTGGATGGCGCCCCCGCCGACCCCGCCGCCGCGGCGCCGGTGCCCGATGCGGGCGCGATGGACCGCGCCTTCCGCATCGCCGCGCGGCCACGGTCGCGCCTGTCGGGATGGTTCTGGGCGGCGTTCTCGGCGCTGTTCGGCTTTGTGCTGTCGGTGATGGCGTGGAACTTCGTCACCGGGCTTCTGGCGCAGAACCGGGTGCTGGGGCTGGTGGCGCTGGTGCTGGTGGCGGCCTTCGTGCTGGTGCTGCTGGCGGTCGCGCTGCGGGAACTGGCGGCCTTTGCCCGCCTGCGCCGGGTCGATGGCATCCGGGCCGAGGCCGAGGCCGCCGCGGGCACGGGCGACCTGAAGGCCGCGCGCCACATCGTGGGCCGGATCGCCGGTCTCTATGCGGGGCGCGACGAGATGCGCTGGCCGCTGGCCCGCCTGAAGGAGCGCGAGGGCGATCTGTTCGACGCCGACGCCCTGATCGCGCTGGCCGAGATGGAGCTGCTGGCCCCGATCGATCAGGCCGCGCGGCGCGAGATCGAGGGCGCGGCGCGGCAGGTGGCCACCGTCACCGCGCTGGTGCCGCTTGCGCTGGCCGATGTGGTCACCGCGCTGGCCGCCAACCTGCGGATGATCCGGCGGATCGCCGATCTGTACGGCGGCCGGTCGGGCCTTCTGGGCAGCTGGCGCCTGACGCGGGCGGTGATGACGCATCTGGTGGCCACCGGCGCGGTCGCCGCGGGCGACGATCTGGTGCATTCGGTCGCCGGGGGAACCGTTCTGTCCAAGCTGTCGCGCCGCTTCGGCGAAGGGGTGGTGAACGGCGCGCTGACCGCCCGGGTGGGGCTCGCGGCACTGGAAGTCTGCCGCCCCCTGCCGTTCCGCGTGGCGCCAAAGCCGAAGGTGTCGAACCTTGTCGCCCGCGGATTGCAGGGGCTGTTCGGCAGCGGCGAGGCCGAGGGCGGGCGGTAGCGGCCGGTCTACACCGCGTTCGGCAGCGGCCGCCCGTCGTCGAAGGCGATCAGGTTGTCGACCGCCATCATCCCCATGGCGCTGCGCACCTCCAGCGCGGCGGTGCCCAGATGCGGCAGCAGCACCACATTCTCCATCGCCTTCAGCGCATCGGGCACCTGCGGCTCGAATTCGTAGACATCAAGCCCCGCGCCCGCGATGCGGCCCGCCTGAAGCGCGGCGATCAGCGCCGCTTCCTCGACCACGTCGCCGCGAGCGATGTTGACGAGATGCGCGCCGGGCCGCATCGCGGCGATCGCGGCGGCGTCGATCAGGTGCCGCGTCCCGGCGCCGCCGGGCACCGCCACCACCACCACATCGCCCGCCGCCATCGTCTGGGCCAGCGTGGGAAGTTGCGTGGCGGGCACCCCCGGATCGGCCACCGCCGAGCGGTTGTGGAACACGACCGTCATGCCGAAGCCGAAATGCGCCCGCCGGGCGATGGCCTTGCCGATGCGCCCCATGCCGATCACCGCCAGCGTCTTGCCGGTCAGGTGCAGGCCCAGCATCTGCGTGGGGTGCCAACCCTCCCAGCGGCCCGCGCGCACCAGCCGTTCGCCCTCTCCCGCGCGCCGCGCGCTCATCAGCATCAGGGTCAGGGCGATGTCGGCGGTGGCATCGGTGACGGCGCCGGGGGTGTTCGTCACCGCCACCCCCGCGGCCTTCGCCGCCGCCACGTCGATGTGGTTGTAGCCCACCCCGAAATTCGCCAGCAGCCGACAGCGCGGATCCGGCACCGCGGCAAAGGCCGCCGCGTCGAACCGGTCGCCCAGCGTCGGCAGCACCAGATCATAATCGGTCAGCGCCGCCACCAGTTCGGCGCGGCTCAGCGGGCGGGTATCGTCGCGCAGCACCATGTCGAACCGGGCGGCGGCGGCCTCCAGCACCGGGTCGGGCAGGCGGCGGGTCACCAGAAGTCGGCGCATCAGTACATCCTCCCGCCCAGCGGCACCTCGTGGCCGGGGCCGATCAGCACCACCTCGCCGTCGGCATCGGGCACGCCCAGCACCAGAACCTCGCTCATCACCTTGCCGATCTGGCGCGGCGGGAAGTTCACCACCGCCAGCACCTGTCGGCCCACCAGCGCCTCGGGCGTGTAGTGCCGGGTGATCTGGGCCGAGCTGCGCTTTTCCCCGATCTCGCCGCCGAAATCGACCCAGAGCTTGATCGCGG
Source organism: Pseudomonadota bacterium (assembly GCA_021845805.1). GTDB lineage: Bacteria > Pseudomonadota > Alphaproteobacteria > Rhodobacterales > Rhodobacteraceae > Solirhodobacter. Next base: position 3,841 of record JAJZVD010000017.1, read on the forward strand.
GCTTGCGCGCCTCGGGGTAGGGTTCGGCGCGGGTGATGCGGCCCACGCGGATATCAACCTTCTGGAAGTCGTTGTAGCTGATCATCGGACGCCTTTCGCCAAATTCCGTCGCAGAACCGGGCAGGAGCTGTGGAAACCCTGTGCCCGGTCGTTACCTCGCCAGATCGCGGCCGCGTTCGGCCGCGGCATGCACCGCGCGGCGCAGAAGCGCCGGAAAGCCCGTTTCCGCATCCATCAGCACCGCCAGCGCCGCCGCCGTGGTGCCGCCGGGCGAGGTGACGTTGACCCGAAGCTGCGCGGGGTCGTCGGTGGCCCGCAGCGCCAGTTCGCCCGCGCCCGCCACCGTCGCCTTGGCCAGCGTCATGGCCATGTCGGCAGGCAAACCTTCGGCCACGCCCGCGGCGGCCAGCGTCTCGATCAGGTGGAAGACATAGGCGGGCCCCGAGCCCGAGACGGCGGTGACTGCATCCATCTGGTGTTCGCCCGCCAGCCGCACGGTCTGGCCCACCGCGGACAGAAGCGCCTCGGCCAGATCGAGATCGCCCGCCCCCGCACGCGCGTTGCCGGTGATCGCGGTGATCCCGCGCCCCACGGCGGCGGGGGTGTTCGGCATCGCCCGGATCACCGGGGTCGCCCCGCCCAGCACCCGCTCATAGAACGCGATCGGGGTGCCCGCGGCGATCGACAGGAAGAGCGTGCCGCCATTGCCGAAGCCCGCCAGCCGCGGCAGCGCCTCGGCCATCATCTGCGGCTTCACCGCGACCAGCACGATGGCCGGATCGGCGGGCAGGTCGGCGTTCAGGTGCAGACCCCGCGCCACCAGACCCTTCAGCCAGTCGGAAGGGTGCGGCTCCAGCACCCAGACAGCCGCGGGGGGCAGCCCTTGCGTCAGCCAGCCCTCGAGCAGCGCAGAGCCCATCTTGCCGCAGCCAAGCAGAACCAGCCCGCGGCGGGCCACCGTTTCCAGCGTCATCAAAGCTCCCCGTCCTGTGTCGGGGAAACCCTAGGCGCGCCCGTAAGCCTCTGCAATGGCGACCTGCATCGCCTGTGCGGGCGTCTTGTCGGACCAGGCGACAAGCTGGAAGGCGGGGTAGAACCGCTCGGCCATCATCACCGCTGTGGTGATCATCCGGTCGATCTGTTCGGGCCCGGCGATCTGACCGCCCGCCAGCACCAGCCCGTAGCGCCAGACCATCAGTTTCTGGTCGGCCCAGTAGGTGAAGGCCCCTGCCCAGCAGAGATCGTTCACCCGGTTCAGCGCCTCGTAAAGCTCGCCCATCCGCGTCGCGGGCGGCTCCATCTCGAAGGTGCAGATCAGCCGCAGCGTCTCGTCCGCGTCCGACCAGGCCAGCGTCAGCGAATAGGTGCGCCACTGCCCCTCGACCGCCATCGCGATCTGGTCCTCGGCGATGCGGTCGAAATCCCACGCGTGATGCTCTGCCAGCGTCTCGACGATGTCGATGGGATGCATCTCATCCGTGTCGAGGAAGTCTTCAGCGATCGACATGCCCGGCCCTCACTCTATTAGCCTCAGGTGGGCCGAGGCCCACAAGACGCTGGGTGACCTCCCAAGGATCGGCCGTCCATGGCCTTCCCCTTACTAGATATGGTGCAGGCTGAGCGGAAGCCTGTAAAGGGAATTCTGGCGAAAAGACCTGTGGACAACCCGGAATCTCCCCCTCTACCGCGACGCGAGCGCCGGGGGATCGGGCGGATGGACGGGGCGGGGGAGGGGCCCGGGCTCAGAGGCCCGGCATCCCCAGTTCGTCGCTGCGGCGGCGTTCCAGTTCCTGGGTGTACCGCTTCAGGCAGAAATCTTCCGAGATCGAGCCGAGGATGCGCGGCGTCTCGGCCGAGGCGACCACCGGCAGGGTTTCGGCCTGTGCGGCCGAGAACTTGCGCAGCACCGCGCGGATGTCGTCCCCCGGCAGGATGAAGCAGCCGCGGCAGATGGTCAGGTCGGCGGCGACAAGGTGTTCCACCATGTCGCTCAGGTCGGGGTCGTGCAGCGCCGCCACGTCGATCATCCCCGCATAGCTGCCCGCGTCGGTCACCGCGAAGATCCACTTGCGGCTGCCCAGCGGCACCACCTCGCGGATCCGGGCGAGCGGCATCGACACCGGCACCGTGCGCACGTCCGACCGCATCAGCCGCCCCGCGGTCAGTTCGCTGATCCAGCCGATGTCATGCCCGCCCTTCAGCGGCAGGCCGCGCAGGTGGAAGCGCCAGGTCGAGAAGCTGTAGCCGAAGGTCAGCCGCACCGTGGTTGCCGCGATCAGCACGCCCATGAGGGTGGCGAAGGTGATCAGGAAGTCGCCGGTCGATTCCAGCACCAGAAAGACCATGGTGAACGGCGCGCCGATGATGGCGGCGCCGGTGGCGCCCATGCCCACCAGCATGAAGGCCGTGCGTTCCGGCAGGAAGGTGGGGTCGATCAGCGCCAGCCCCTGCACGAAGACCGCGCCAAGAAGCGCCCCGATGAAGAGCGAGGACGAGAACAGGCCGCCGCGGAAGCTGGCGCCCAGCGATACGGCCGATCCCATGACCTTGCCCGCCAGCAACAGCAGCAGCGGGATCAGCGCCCAGTGGGTTTCCAGGTGCCACTGGATCGCGCCGTGGCCCGACCCCAGCACCTGCGGCGAGCCGAAGGCCAGGATCGACAGCGCGACGCCGCCCACCGCGGGCCGCGCCCAGGCGGGCAGTTTCGAGGCGCGCAGCATCCGCTCGATCCAGGTCGAGAGCCGCATGGTGATGATGCCCACCACGGCCGCCGCCAGCCCCAGAACGGCAAACAGCAGATAGTCGATGTTGGGCACCTCGAACACGCCGGTGACGGCGAAAAGCGGTGTGTCGGGGCCCACCTGTCGCACCACCATCACCGCCGAGAGGCAGGCGGCCAGCACCGGGGCCAGCACGCGGGTGGAATAGGTGGAATGGATCAGCTCGAACCCGTAGAACGCCCCGGCCAGGGGCGCGTTGAAGGCCGCGGCGATCGCCGCCGCCGCTCCGGCGGTGACCATCGTGCGCTGGTCTTCGCGCCGCAGGTGGAAGTATTCGCCGACACTGGCGAAGATGCCCGCGCCGAACTGGCTGTAGCCCGCCTCCATCCCCACCGAGGCCCCGCAGGCGTTCGACACCACGGTCAACCCGGTCAGCCGCGCCGAATCACGAAAGCTGAGCTGCCCGCCGTACAGCGCGTTGGCTTCCACCGGGTCGACGATCTCGGTCGGGCGGATCTTGTGCAGGATCAGCGTGATCAGCCCCAGCGCCAGCCCGCCCAGCCCCGGCACCAGCGCCAGGCGCCAGAAATCCACCTGCGTCTGGCCGGACAGGTGGGTATCGGGCAGCAGGGCGAAATCGATCTGGTGCAGCACCTCCACCAGCATCCGCAGGCCAAAGGTCACCAGCCCGACAAAGGCCCCCACCAGCGTGGCCACCGCGATCAGCCCCACCTCGAGGTTGCGGATCGCCCGTCGCAGCGCGGCATATCGGACCAGCCCGGCCCGGAAAGCGCGGCGGAACTGCGGCACGGTGGTCGGCCGGAAGGTGGTCGTCATGGCGGGGGATCCGGGCGGGAGGGGAAGGACGCAAGGCAGAATATGCATTCAGCAATAAGAATACATGACGGCCGAGGCAAGGCACAAACCTGCGCACGGCGGTAACAATGGGTCCGCCACACCGCCCGGGCCGGGCCGACGGCGCTCTGTCCCGTCTGCCCCGGGGGTCAGCCCTTCGCGGCGGCCTCGAGCGCGGCGATGCGGGCCTTCAGCGCCTCGTTTTCCTCGCGCGCCTTCTGCGCCATCGCGCGCACCGCGTCGAATTCCTCGCGCGTTACGAAGTCGCGATCGGCAAGCCAGCGGTCCACCCAGCTTTTCATCGCCGTCTCGGCCTCGGTGCGGGCGCCCTGCGCTACCCCCATCGCGTTGGTCATCAGCTTCGACAGGTCGTCGAACATCTTGCCGCGGGTCTGCATGGGCCTGTCTCCGGTCGTGTCACGTTTGGCTTATATGGTGCGGTCGCTGCGGGGCACAAGGTTGACTTCGCCGCACCGCTCCCGGCAGGTATCGCCCGAGGAGACATCATGCACGGCTACATCCCCTTTCCCGACATTTCCCCCGAGGTCTTCTCGGTCAGCATCGCGGGCTACACCTTCGCGCTGCGCTGGTATGCGCTGGCCTATATCACCGGGCTGCTGCTGGGCTGGCGCATCGTCGTGGCCCTGATGAAGCGGCCGCGGCTCTGGCGCGAGGGGCAGGCCCCGATGGCCCCGCAGCAGGTGGAAGACCTGTTGACCTGGGTGATCCTGGGCGTCGTGCTGGGGGGGCGCACGGGCTATGTGCTGTTCTACGACCTGCCCTATTACCTCAAGGACCCGCTTTCGATCTTCAAGCTCTGGCAAGGCGGCATGGCCTTCCACGGCGGGTTCCTGGGCGTGGTGGTGGCGGTGGTGCTGTACTGCCGCAGCCAGAAGATCCCGGCGCTGTCGGTCTTTGATGCGCTGGCGGTGGCCACGCCCCAGGGCCTGATGTTCGGCCGGTTTGCCAACTTCATCAACGGCGAGCTCTGGGGGCGGCCAAGCCATCTGCCCTGGGCGGTGGCCTTTCCGGGGGCGGCCGCGCAGGATTGCGGGCCCGACTGGCTGACGATCTGCACCCGGCATCCCTCGCAGATCTACGAGGCGCTGATGGAAGGGGTGATCCTGGGCCTTCTGCTGGTCTATCTGGCGCTGCGGCGGGGCTGGCTGCGGCACCCGGGGCGGCTGGGCGGGCTGTTCGTGGCAGGCTATGGCACGGCGCGGTTCATCGTGGAATTCTTCCGCCAGGCCGATGCGCAGTTCATCACCCCCACCGACCCCTTCGGCAACGTGATCCAGTTCGGCCAGCTTGGCGGGTTCAGCATGGGGCAGGTGCTGTCGCTGCCGATGATCGCCTTCGGGCTGGCGGTCGTCTGGTGGACGATGCGGAAGGCGCGCGTGTGACGGCGCTGGCCGAAAGCCTGATGCGGCGGATCGCGGCGACCGGGCCGTTGACGGTGGCCGACTACATGGCCGAATGCCTGCTGCACCCCGACCACGGCTATTATTCGACCCGCGACCCCTTCGGCGTGCAGGGCGATTTCACCACGGCGCCGGAAATCAGCCAGATGTTCGGCGAGCTGGCGGGCCTGTGCCTGGCCGGCGCCTGGCTGGACCAGGGCCGCCCGCCCGCGGTGACGCTGGCCGAACCCGGGCCCGGCCGGGGCACGCTGATGGCCGACATCCTGCGCGCCACCCGCGGGGTGCCCGGCTTTCACGACGCGGTGCGGGTGCATCTGGTCGAGGCCTCGGCCACCCTGCGCGCCCGCCAGCGCGAGACGCTGGCGCGCCATGAGGTCAGTTGGGCCGACAGCCTCGACGACCTGCCCGAGGCGCCGCTTTTCCTGATCGCGAACGAGTTCTTCGACGCGCTGCCGATCCGCCAGTTCGTCCGCGATCCGGCAGGCTGGCGCGAGCGGGTGGTGGGGCTGGTGGACGGCGCACTGGGCTTCGGCCTGGCCCCGCCCGCCCCGCAGGCCGCGCTGGCGCACCGGCTGGCCGACACACGGCCCGGCGACATCGTCGAGATCTGCCCCGCCGCCGCCCCCGCGATGGCCGCCATCGCAGGCCGCATCGCCCGCCACGGCGGGGCGGCGGTGATCGTGGATTACGGCGGCTGGCATTCGCTGGGCGACACGTTGCAGGCGCTCTCGCGCCACGGCCGGGCCGATCCGCTGGCCGCGCCGGGGCTGGCCGACCTGACCGCCCATGTCGACTTCGAGGCGCTGGCCCGCGCCGCCCCCGGCGTGGCGGTCGGCCCGCTGATCCCGCAGGGCCTGTGGCTGGAACGGCTGGGCATCAAGGTGCGCGCGCAGACGCTGGCCCGCGGCCTGACCGGCGCCGCGCTTGACGCGCATGTTGCCGCACATCGGCGCTTGACCCACCCCGATGAAATGGGAACCCTGTTCAAGTGTCTTGCCCTGCACCCGATCCACACCCCGTTGCCGCCGGGATTTGCCTGATGACGCTGGAAATCCTTCACGCCGACCGCCTCTCGCCGCTGCGCCACGGGTTCTTCACCCGAAAGGGGGGCGCCTCGTCAGGGATTTTCCAGGGGCTGAACTGCGGCTTTGGCTCATCCGACCAGTCCGACGTGGTGGCGATCAACCGCGACCGCGCGGCCGGCGCGCTGGGGCTTGGCGCCGGGCGGCTGGTGACGCTGAACCAGGTGCATTCGGCCGATGTCCTGACCCTGACCGCCCCGCCCGAGGGGCGTCCCGCGGCCGATGCGATGGTGACCGCCACGCCGGGCCTGGGGCTGGGCATCCTGACCGCCGATTGCCAGCCGGTGCTGTTCGCCGATGCCCGGGCCGGGGTGATCGGTGCGGCCCATGCAGGCTGGCGCGGCACGCTGGCGGGCGTGCTCGAGGCGACGCTTGACGCGATGGAGGCGCTGGGCGCGCGGCGCGCGGATGTGGTGGCGGTGATCGGCCCCACCATCAGCCAGGCCGCCTACGAGGTTGGCCCCGAGTTCATGGACAGCTTTCTGGCCGAAGACCCCGGCTATGGCCGCTTCTTCACCGGCGGCCCCGCGGGGCGGCCGCTGTTCGATCTTCCCGCCTTCGGGCTGCACCGGCTGCGCAGCGCCGGGGTGGGTCATGCCGAATGGATCGGCCAGTGCACCTATCGCGACCCCGGCCGGTTCTATTCCTACCGCCGCACCACCCACCGGAAAGAGGCCGACTACGGTCGGCTGATCTCGATCATCCGGCTTTAGCCGCGCGCCACAATTCCGCCGCCACATCCCCTCGAAAAGTCCAGACGCCGCCCTTGGTCCGCCTGAATGGGCGGTGACTGTGGTCGGGTCGCGGGTCATGCCGACCCGCCCGCAGCAACGGAGTTTCCCGATGAAGAAGGATCGCCGCTGGTTGAAATCCGTGATCGCCGCAAGCGCGGGGCCGCTGCCCGCGCTGCCATTCGCGCGCGACATGCGCCGGATGCCTGCTGCGCTGAAGCCGGGGACCGCGCCGCAGAAGGCGGCCGCCGCCGCGCGCTGAGCCCTGTGCGCCGGGGGCTTCCCCGGCGACGCGATCCTGTGGGCGCGGCCGCTTTGCGGGGCGGCGCCGGGCAGGCACACAGCATTCCCCGTCTGTCTGCACATTCGGTGGGGGCCGAGCAGATGTGACCAGACCCGAAAGGCCGTTCGATGCCAGAGGCGCCCGCTGCCGACCGCCTGACCGGAGCCATGTCGCTCCGCCCCTCTGCCATGCCGGATGACACGCGGCCGCGCCCCCGCCCCCTGATGCGCCGCTACGAGGCGGTCTATCTGGACGAATCGGGGCATGTGGCTGACGTGAACCGGATCGCCCCCGCCACGCCCTTCTTCGAAGAGGCGTTTTCCGCGCTGGCCCGGGGCGCCCTGGTCGCGACCCCGCAGGGCCCCGTGGCGGTCGAGGACCTGATGCCCGGCGACCGTGTCGATACCGCCGAATCCGGGCCCGAAGTCCTGCTGTGGAAGGGCAGCCTGACGCTTTACCCCCAGCGCCGCGATGTCTCGGGCCGACCCGACCGGCTGCTCAGGATGACGGCGGATGCGCTGGGATTCCAGCGCCCGATGCAGGATCTGCTGCTGGGTCCCGGCGCCATGATCTGGTCGTCGCGCATCGGCGCCTTCGTCGCCGCGACCGACCTTGTCGATGGCGATACGGTGCTGGAACTGACGCCGGTGGCGCCCGTCGCGGCCTTTCACCTGTGCCTGTCGGGCGGCCGCACGCTTCTGGTCAACGGGGTGGCCCTGCGCAGCTACGCGCCCGACGTGCGCGAAGCCGCGGCCCTGCCAAGCGACCTTCTGGCGCTGTTTCTGGCCCTCTTTCCGAACGAGGGGCTGCTGCCCGAACTCGACAGCCCGCGCCGCAGCGACCTGCGGCTGAAGGGGGGAATTGCCGCCGCCTGATCAGGCGTTGCGGTTCACCCGCTCTTCCAGCACGTCGAAGGGGACGCCCGGCTGGTCCTTGGCGCAGCGGATCACGAGGCTTGTCTTGACGCTGGCCACGTTGTCGGCCGCGGTAAGCTGTTCGGTGAGGAAGCTCTGGAACGTCGACAGATCCGGCGCCACGCATTTCAGGATGAAGTCGATCTCGCCGTTCAGCATGTGGCACTCGCGCACCAGCGGCCATTCGCGGCAGCGGCGCTCGAAGGCCGAAAGGTCGACCTCGGCCTGGCTGTGCAGGCGCACCATGGCGAAGACCTGCACCTCGAATCCCAGTTCGCGCGGATTGATGTCGGCATGATAGCCGCGGATGTAGCCCGCCTCTTCCAGCGTGCGCACGCGCCGCAGGCAGGGCGGGGCAGAGATGCCCACCCGCTTGGCAAGTTCCACATTCGTCATCCGCCCGTCGGCCTGAAGCTCTGCCAGAATCTTCCGGTCGATCGGATCGAGTTTCGAGTGCGCCATGTCATCCCCTATCGCTGGGCCGGACCTTACAAAACCGGACCGGCGCGCGCAATATTATTTCAATTTCACGCAACATCTTGACGCATCGGCCGGCGTGCGTCCCGGTTGCTTGCCCGGTGCCGCGCGGGCTTCCCCCGGCTGGCCGCGGGCCCTATATCGGGGCAGGATGGAAATGGCGAGGGCCAAGATGGGCGACACACGGCACACCCGGCTTCTGATCATCGGTTCCGGCCCGGCGGGCTATACCGCCGCGGTCTATGCCGCGCGCGCGATGCTGGAACCGCTTCTGGTGCAGGGCATCCAGCCCGGCGGCCAGTTGACCATCACCACCGAGGTGGAAAACTGGCCCGGCGACACCGAGGTGCAGGGCCCCGACCTGATGGTGCGGATGCAATCGCATGCCCGCGCCATGGGGGCCGAGATCGTGGGCGACATCATCGCCACGCTCGACCTGTCGCGCCGCCCCTTCGTGGCGGTGGGCGACTCGGGCACCACCTACACCGCTGACGCGGTGATCCTGGCCACCGGCGCGCAGGCGAAATGGCTGGGCCTGCCCAGCGAGGAGAAGTTCAAGGGCTTCGGCGTATCCGCCTGCGCGACCTGCGACGGGTTCTTCTACCGCGGGAAAGAGGTCGTGGTGATCGGCGGCGGCAACACCGCGGTGGAAGAGGCGCTGTTCCTGACCAACTTCGCCACCAAGGTCACGCTGGTCCACCGCCGCGACAGCCTGCGCTGCGAGAAGATCCTGGAACATCGCCTGTTGAAGCACCCCAAGATCGCCGTCGTCTGGAACAAGGCGGTGGAAGAGATCCTGGGCACCGAGGCGCCGATGGGCGTGACCGGCGTTCGGGTGAAGGATACCGTCACGGGCGAGGCCAGCGTGATCCCCTGCGACGGGTTCTTCGTGGCGATCGGCCATGCCCCGGCCTCGGATCTGGTGAAGGACCAGCTTGACCTGCACCACGGCGGCTATGTGAAGGTCGAGCCCGGCTCTACCCGCACCTCGATCCCCGGCGTCTTCGCGGCGGGCGACCTGACCGATCATGTCTATCGCCAGGCGGTCACCTCGGCGGGCATGGGCTGCATGGCGGCGCTGGATGCCGACCGCTGGCTGGCCGAACAGGACGCGGCCCCGGCGGCGCAGGCGGCGGAATAGGCGCACTTCAGAGCAGACGGGCCTCAGGAAAGACTGGCCTCAGGAAAGACGGGCCTCAGGAAAGACGGGCCTCAGGACAGACGGGGGACGGCGCCCGCCGGGCGGCGGGCGTCCTCGACCCCCATGCGGAACGCCTCGCCCAGCCGGTGCGCCAGCGCCGACCAGGCGGCCGCGGCCTCGGGCGGCAGGATCGCGGCGGCGGTATCGTCGAACAGCGCCAGCCACTGCGGAAAATGCTCGGGGTGGATGTCGGGCGCGGCGCGGTGGACCATCATCGGGCGGCCCTGATAGCCCCCCTCGCGCAGGATCGCGTTCTTCCAGAACCGCCCGATCTTCTCCTCATGCGCGCGCCAGACGGCATCGTCTTCGCCCAGATGGGCGGCAAAGACCGGCCCCAGCACGCGGTGATGGCGGATGCGGTAATAGAACGACACCATCACCCGGTCGATCTGCGCGGGCGTGATGGCGAAACGCGGGGGCATTGCGGTCAGCGGCGCGGTCATCGGCGGCTCCTTTGGCGCCACCCTCTGCCGCCCGCGCCGCCGCTGCAACGGGACGCGGCGCCGCAGGCTCTGGACCCGCCCGCGACCCTTGTGTACAAGCCCGCGCATGGACCGGGATTTCGCGCAGATGCGGCGAATTAGCGGCCCGGCGTGCTGACGGTTCAGCCGCCGGGACCAGCCCCCTGCGCGAAGGCTGCGCCTTCGCCCCACCCATTCCGTTGAGGACCGCCCGCATGTGCGCCGACCTGCCCGACTACCGTGACACCGTCTTTCTGCCCGAAACCGATTTCCCGATGCGCGCCGCCCTGCCGCAGCGCGAGCCCGACTGGCTGGCCCGCTGGGAACGCATCGGTGTCTATGACCGCCTGCGCGACAAGGCGGCGGTGCAGCCGGGGGCCCGCGCGCCCTTCACCCTGCATGACGGCCCGCCCTATGCCAACGGCCACCTGCACATCGGCCACGCGCTGAACAAGGTGCTGAAGGACATGGTGGTGCGCAGCCAGCAGATGATGGGCCGCGATGCCCGCTATGTGCCCGGCTGGGATTGCCACGGCCTGCCGATCGAATGGAAGATCGAGGAACAGTACCGCGCCAAGGGCCTGAACAAGGATGACGTGGATGTGGTGGCCTTCCGGCAGGAATGCCGCAAGTTCGCCGAAGGCTGGATCGACGTGCAGCGCGCCGAGTTCAAGCGGCTGGGGGTCACCGGCAACTGGGCCGACCCCTATCGCACGATGGACTACCATTCCGAGGCGGTGATCGCCGACGAGTTCATGAAGTTCCTGATGAACGGCACGCTTTATCAGGGCTCGAAACCCGTCATGTGGTCGCCGGTCGAAAAGACCGCGCTGGCCGAGGCCGAGGTGGAATACCACGACCACACGAGCCATACGATCTGGGTGCGGTTCGGGGTGGTGGAGGGGGCGAAAGGGCACCTTGAAACCGCCTCCGTCCTGATCTGGACCACGACCCCCTGGACCATCCCGCAGAACCGCGCGGTGTGCTTCAACCCCGACATCGCTTATGGCCTTTACGAGGTCGGCGCGCTGGGCGAGAACAGCACCGTCAGGACGGGCGAGCGGATCGTGATCGCGGATGCGCTGGCCGAATCCGTCTTCAAGGCGGGCCGGGTCGAGGCATTCACTCGCCTGCGCGATGTGACGGCAGACGAACTGTCGGCCCTGACCCTCGCCCACCCCTTCCGCGGCATCGAGGGTGCGCAGGGCGAGTGGGATTTCCCCGTGCCGATGCTGCCCGGCGCCCATGTGACCGATGACGCGGGCACCGGCTTCGTGCACACCGCCCCCAGCCACGGGGATGACGACTATCAGGTGTACCTCCAGTTCCGCGACACCTTCCCGGACCTGCGGATGACCTACAACGTCGAGCCTGACGGGTCCTACCGCAAGGATTTGCCGATCTTCGGCGGCCTGTCGATCATCAACCCCGATGGCAAGGACGGCCCGGCCAATGTCGAAGTCATCAAGCAACTGGCCTATGCCGGGGCGCTGTTCGCCAAGGGCAAGATCAAGCACAGCTATCCGCATTCCTGGCGCTCGAAGGCGCCGCTGATCTACCGCAACACGCCGCAATGGTTCGTGGCCATCGACCGCAAGCTGGAGGACGGGCTGAACGGCCCCACCGGGCGCGATACGATCCGCGCCCGCGCGCTGGCCTCGATCGAGCAGCTTGTGCAATTCACCCCGGTGTCGGGCCGCAACCGTCTGCATTCGATGATGGAAACCCGGCCCGACTGGGTGCTGAGCCGCCAGCGCGCCTGGGGCGTGCCGCTGACCTGCTTCGTCAAGGTCGGTGCGCAACCGACCGACCCCGACTTCCTCTTGCGCGATCCGGCGGTGAACGCCCGGATCGTCGCCGCCTTCGAGGAAAAGGGCGCCGATGTCTGGTATGTGCCGGGCTTCAAGGAAAAGATGCTGGCGGGCCTGCACGATCCGGCGGCCTACACGCAGGTGTTCGACATCCTCGACGTGTGGTTCGACTCTGGCTCGACCCATGCCTTCGTGCTGCGCGACCGCGCCGATGGCACGGCGGACGGGATCGCCGATCTTTACCTCGAAGGCACCGACCAGCACCGGGGCTGGTTCCATTCCTCGATGCTGCAGGCCTGCGGCACCAAGGGCCGCGCGCCCTATCGCGGCGTGCTGACCCACGGCTTCACGCTGGACGAGAAGGGCATGAAGATGTCCAAGTCGCTTGGCAACACCGTGGTGCCGCAAGAGGTGATCGACCAGTATGGCGCCGACATCCTGCGGCTCTGGGTGGCGCAGGCCGATTTCACGGTGGATCAGCGCATCGGGCCGGAGATCCTGAAGGGCACCGCCGACAGCTATCGCCGCCTGCGCAACACGCTGCGCTTCGTTCTGGGCAACCTGAAGGGCTTCGACGAGGCCGAGCGGGTGGATGCGGCGCGGATGCCGGAGCTGGAGCGCTGGGTGCTGCACCGGCTTGCGGAACTGGATGCCGAGGTGCGCAAGGGCTATGCCGCCTATGATTTCCAGGGCGTGTTCCAGCGGCTGTTCCAGTTCTGCACGGTGGACCTGTCGTCGCTTTACTTCGACGTGCGCAAGGACGTGCTCTACTGCGACGCGCCGGGCAGCCTGCGCCGCCGCGCCTGCCGAACGGTGCTGGACCTGCTGTTCCACCGCCTTGTCACCTGGCTCGCACCCATCCTCGTCTTCACAATGGAGGATGTGTGGCTCTCGCGCTTCCCCGGCGAGGACGGCTCGGTCCATCTGCAGGACATGCCCGCCACCCCGGTCGGCTGGCAGGATGCGGGACTGGCCGCCAAATGGGACAGCCTGCGCCAGGTGCGCCGCGTGGTCACAGCCGCGCTCGAGGTGCAGCGCAGCGCCAAGGTGATCGGCGCCAGCCTCGAGGCCGCGCCGGTGGTCCACATCGCCGATCCCGCGGTGGCACGGCTGCTGCACGGCACCGACTTTGCCGAGCTGTGCATCACCTCGGGCATCCAGTTGACCACCGACCCGATCCCGGACGAGGCGTTCCGCCTGCCCGAGGTGCCGGGCGTCGGCGTGATCTTCGAGGTGGCCGAGGGCGAGAAATGCCAGCGGTGCTGGAAGATCCTGCCCGATGTCGGCACCCATGCCCACGCGGGCACCTGCGCCCGTTGCAACGAGGCGCTGGGCTGAGCCCCCAGCCCGGCGCGGGCTTGCCCTTGCGCCGGGCCGCGCGCAGGATCGTGCCATGATCCGCGCCACCATCGACACCCCCACCGGCCCCGTCACGGTTGAAGAGACCGGTGGCGCCATCACCGGGCTGACCTGGGGCCGGGGCGACGGCGGGGGCACATCGCCCCTGCTGGCCGAGGCCGCGGACCAGCTTGCCGCCTATTTCGACCGGCGGCTGACCGTGTTCGACCTGCCGCTGGCGCCTGCGGGCGGTGCGTTCCAGCAGGGCTTTCTGGCCATCCTGCGCGCCATCCCCTACGGCCAGACCCGCAGCTATGGCGAGATCGCCCGCCAGATGGGCGCCCCCGCCCGCGCCATCGGCCAGGCCTGCGGGGCCAATCCCATCCCGATCCTGATCCCCTGCCACCGGGTGCTGGGCGCGAGCGGGCTTGGCGGGTTTTCCGGCGGGGTGGGGGTCGAGACCAAGGTCGCGCTCCTGCGGCTGGAAGGCGCGGCGGGCCTGCTGATCTGACGCAGGCCCCGCGGTTGCGGGGGCCGCCCCGCCGCGCTATGGGAGGCGCACGCAAGAGGGGATGCCCATGCCCGTTTTCCTGTCCACCGCCGATGCCGGTTTCGAAGCTGCCTTCGCCGCGCTTCTCTCTGCCAAGCGCGAGGACGCGCCCGATGTTGATGACACCGTCGCCGCCATCATCGCCGATGTGCGCGCCCGCGGCGATGCCGCCGTCATCGAGATGACCGAAAGGTTCGACCGCCTGCGGCTGACCCCCGGGACGCTGGCCTTTTCCCCGGACGAGATCGCGGCCGAATGCGCCAGGGTGCCCGCCGCCGAACGCGCCGCGCTGGAACTCGCGGCCGAACGCATCCGCGCCTATCACGTGCGCCAGATGCCGCAGGATGCCCGCTGGACCGACCCCGAGGGCGCCAGCCTTGGCTGGCGCTGGACGCCGGTCTCGGCCGCCGGGCTCTATGTGCCGGGGGGGCTGGCCTCGTATCCGTCCTCGGTCCTCATGAATGCGATCCCCGCCAAGGTCGCGGGGGTGGAACGGCTGGTGATCTGCGCCCCGACGCCGGGGGGACAGGCCAACCCGCTGGTGCTGCTGGCGGCGCGTCTGGCCGGGGTGGAAACCGTCTACCGCATCGGCGGCGCGCAGGCGATCGCGGCGCTGGCCTATGGCACGGCCACCATCGCCCCGGTCGACAAGATCACCGGCCCCGGCAATGCCTATGTGGCCGCCGCCAAGCGGCGCGTTTTCGGCAAGGTCGGCATCGACATGATCGCCGGGCCTTCTGAAATCCTGGTGATCGCCGATGGCGCGACCGATCCCGACTGGGTCGCACTCGATCTGCTCAGCCAGGCCGAGCATGACGAAAGCGCCCAGGCGATCCTGGTCACTCCCGATGCCGCCTTTGCGCGTGCCGTCACCGCAGCGGTCGAGGCGCGGCTTCAGACGCTGGAACGCCGCGCCATCGCGGGCGCAAGCTGGCGCGACTACGGCGCCGTCATCGTCACCCGCAATCTGGACGAGGCCGCGGCGCTGTCGAACCGCATCGCACCCGAACACCTGGAGCTTTGCGTCGACGACCCCGAGGCGCTGGCCACCCGCATCACCCATGCCGGGGCGATCTTCCTGGGCCCCTGGACGCCCGAGGCCATCGGCGATTACGTCGGCGGCCCGAATCACGTTCTGCCCACCGCGCGGTCGGCGCGCTTCTCGTCGGGCCTGTCGGTGATGGATTTCCTCAAGCGCACGACGCTGGCCCGGATGACGCCCGCGGCGCTGAAGGCCATCGGCCCGGCGGCCGAGACGCTGGCCATCAGCGAAAGCCTGCAGGCCCACGGCCTGAGCGTGCGCGCGCGGCTGGATCGGCTGAACGAGGGGGGCTGAGGCAGGCCCGCGCCTGCCTTGTGCCGAGCGCCCAGGCCCCCCGGGTCCGTCCACACGTCCTGCTTGCGCGGCCCGGCCCGCTCGGGCATCACGGTCGGGCGCGACGAAGGACCGGCCATGACGAACCGCATCTGCCACATCGCCATCGACGATACCGGGCTGGCCCCGCCCACGCCCGAGATCGAGCAGGAACGCCGCGTCGCCATCTTCGACCTGCTGGAGGACAATTCCTTCCGTCTGCCCGCGCGCGACGGCAAGGCGGTGCCCGCCGGGCCCTACCGGCTGAACCTTGCGATCCGCGAAGGCCGTCTGGTGTTCGACATCGCGACCGAAGGCGCCGAACGGGTGGGTGAATTCCACCTGTCGCTCGGGCCGTTTCGCCAGGTGGTGAAGGATTACTTCCAGATCTGCGAAAGCTATTTCGAGGCGGTGAAGCGTCTGCCGCCCAGCCAGATCGAGGCCATCGACATGGCCCGCCGCGGCATCCACAACGAGGGCGCGCGTGTCTTGCAGGAACGGCTGGAGGGCAAGGCCGCGGTCGATATCGACACCGCGCGGCGGCTGTTCACCCTGATCTGCGTGTTGCACTGGGGCTGAGCCATCTTGGGCAACCTGCCGTCATCGGTGCTGTTCTGTTGCGATCACAACGCCGTCCGCTCGCCCATGGCGGAAGGCATGATGAAGAAGTTCTACGGCCACGCCACCTATGTGCAGTCGGCGGGTGTGAAGAACGACATGGAGATCGACGGCTTCGCCGTCTCGGTCTGCCAGGAGATCGGGATCGAACTGGCCCGCCATCGCTCGCGCAGTTTCGACGAGATGAAGCAATGGGGCGATGACCTGTCGGGGTTCGACCTGATCGTGGCGCTGTCGCCCGCCAGCCAGCGGATGGCGCTGGAACTGACGCGGTATTATCACCTTGATGTGGAGTACTGGCCGATCCTCGACCCCACCGGGCTTGGCGAAAGCCGCGAGGCGAAGCTTTCGGCCTATCGGCAGAGCCGCGACCAGATCCGCGACCGGATGCTGGCCCGTTTCGGCCCGCCGCGCGACCCCCAGCCGGGTTGAACCGCCTTTCCCCTGCGCATTTGCCCTTGAAAACCTCGGCGTTCGGGCGCATTTACTGGCCGCCCGCGATCCGCGGGGACGCGAACTGGAGTGACCATGGCCAAGGAAGACACGCTCGAATTCCCCGGTGTCGTCAAGGAACTCCTGCCGAACGCGACATTCAGGGTCGAGCTGGACAACGGCCATGAACTGATCGCGACGATGGCAGGCAAGATGCGCAAGAATCGCATCCGGGTTCTTGCCGGCGACAAGGTGCAGGTGGAAATGACGCCCTACGACCTGTCGAAGGGGCGCATCAACTACCGTTTCAGGTGAGACTGATCCTCGGCTCCGCGAGCCCGCGCCGGAGAGAGCTTCTGGCGCAGCTCGGCCTTGTGCCCGATGCGATCGTGGCGCCCGACATCAACGAAGACCCCGCCCGCGCCGAACTGCCGCGGCCCTATTGCGCGCGGATGGCGCGCGAGAAGGTCGCCGCCATCCCGGCCGGGCCCGATGACGTCGTGCTTTGCGCCGACACCACGGTGGCGCTGGGCCGCCGCATCCTGGGCAAGCCGCGCGACGCGGGCGAGGCGGCGGCCTTCCTGGTGGCACTGGGCGGGCGGCGGCACGAGGTCATCACCGCCGTGGCCGTGAAGCGGGGCGACCGGCTCTGGCAGCGCGCGGTGGTGACGGCGGTGAAGATGAAGCGGCTGTCGGATGCCGAGCTGAACGGCTATCTGGACAGCGGCGAATGGCAGGGCAAGGCCGGGGCCTATGGCATCCAGGGCCGCGCCGGGGCCTTCATCCCGTGGATTCAGGGCAGCTTCACCGGGGTGGTGGGCCTGCCCGTGGCGGAAACGGCGGCGCTGCTGGCGGCGGCCGGGCTGCCGGTGCAGGGAGGGGCGGCATGAAGGGCCGGGTGGTGGCAATCGACCGCATCGCGGGGCGCGGCGCCGCGGCGCTGGTGGTGGACGGGCGGCTGGAAGACCTGCTGATCGACCCGCCCGAGGACGTGCCGGGCCCCGGCGCGATCCTGCGCGCGGTGGTCGAGCGCCCGATGAAGGGGCAGGGCGGCGTCTTCGTGAAGCTGCCCGAGGGCAAGGGCTTCCTGAAACAGGTCAACGGCCTGTCGCCCGGGCAGGCGGTCATCGTGCAGGTGACCGGATCCGCCGAGCCGGGCAAGGCGCTCCCGGTCTCGACCCGCGTGCTGTTCCGCAGCCGCCATTGCATCGTGACCCCCGGCGCGCCGGGGCTGAACATCGCGCGCGGCATCAAGGATGACGACATCCGCGCCGAACTGGGCGAGATCGCGGCCGAGGTCATGGCCGGGGCGGACGAGACGTTGGGGCTGATCGTGCGCTCTGCCGCCGCACATGCCGCGCCCGACGAGGTGGCCGAAGACATCGCCGACACCCGCGCGCTGGCCGAAGCGGTGCTGGCCGATGCGACCGGCGCGCCGGAACTGCTGGTCGATGCGCCCGACGCGGCCTTGCAGGCCTGGCGCGACTGGGCCGAGCCCGCCCCCGACGAGGTGATGGAGGGCGACGGCGCCTTTCGCGATCTGGGCGTGGAGGAGATGATCGACGCGATTCTTGCCCCCGCGGTCGACCTGCCCGGCGGCGGCAGCATGGTGATCGAGCCCACGCGCGCCCTGATCGCGGTCGATGTCAACACCGGCGCCGACACGTCGCCCGCGGCCAGCCTCAAGGCCAATATCGCGGCCGCCCGCGACCTGCCGCGGCAGCTTCGGCTGCGGGGCCTTGGCGGTCAGGTGGTGGTCGATTTCGCGCCGATGTCCAAGAAGGACCGCGCCACGCTGGATCAGGTGCTGAAGGCGGCCTTCCGCCACGAGGCGGCCGAAACCAGCCTGGCGGGCTGGACGCCGCTGGGCAATTACGAACTGCAGCGCCGCCGCGACCGCCCGCCGCTGCGCGAGGCGCTGGCATGAGCTGCCCGATCTGCGGCAAGGCGGCAGAGGCGAAATACCGCCCCTTCTGCTCGCGCCGCTGTGCCGACATCGACCTGGGGCGCTGGCTGAAAGGCGATTATGTCATCCCCGGCAAGGCGCTGGAGGAAGAAGAGAGCGCGCCCGACGACGACCTGCCGCCGCGCCCGCCGCGGCCGCAGTGAGGGGCCGAGATTTTTCCGAAAAGGCTCTGGACAGTCCACGGCGGCTCTTCTAATACACCGCCACTCCTGCTGCCCGACGGGCGGCACGGCGCCCAGATAGCTCAGTTGGTAGAGCAGCGGATTGAAAATCCGCGTGTCGCTGGTTCGATTCCGGCTCTGGGCACCACCTTTCACCTTGTCATTTCCATCCTTCGAACGCTCTGGCCGCTGCTTGCCCGGAGGCGGCACATCGGGGTCCAATGCGGGTCGCGCTGGCTGGAGGCGGCATGGCAGAGGCAGACGGCAGCGGCGGCGGGCGGACCCAGGCGGGGGTGCGGCGGCGCGCGGCCATCGTCCGGGCCGCGGCCACGGTCCTGCAGCGCGAGGGCTACGCGCGCCTGACTGCCCGCAAGGTGGCCGCGGAAGCCGGCATGTCGCTTGGCCATATCTCGTACAATTTCAGCGGGATGGACGAGGTTCTTTGCGAAGCCTGCCGGCTGGCCTCGGGCCGCTTGCGGGCGGCGACGGAACGGCAGGTTGCCGCCGCAGGCGCCCCGCCGCTGGCCCGGCTGGAGGGGTTCCTGCGCGCGGGCTTCACCGAGGAGATCCTTGATCCCCACCACCTGCGCCTGCGGATCGACCTGTGGTCGGCGGCGCTGGTCAACCCCGAACTGGCCGCGACCGAACTTGACCTTTACAGCCACTACCGCGCCGATCTGGCGGGCCTCTTGCACGAGGTGCTGGGGCCTGCGGGTACCGCGCGGTTGCCCGCGCTTTGTGATGTCATCATGGCCACGCTGGACGGGCTGTGGCTTGACTGGATGCGGCGGCGCGATCCGGTGGCGGTGGATCATGCCATCGCCGCCCTGCTGGCGCTGGTGCGCGGCGCGGTCTGACCCCGAGGGTCAGCGCGCCGGATCCGGCAGGAACCGGCGCACCTGCGGCAGCACGGCGTCGGTCGCCCCGATGACGATCGCGTGCTTCAGCCCGTCGGGGATCACCAGTTCCGCATCGGGCATCGCCGCCGCGATCTGCCGGTTCAGGCGCGGGTTGCAGCCGCCATCCATATCGCCGGTCAGCACCTGCGCCGGGGCCGCGATCCGGTGCAGCCAGCGGCCCACCTCGGTTTCGGCATCGATGTCGAAGACGTTCAGGAACACCTCGGCCGGTGTTTCCATCACCTGCCGCTTGCGCCACGCGATCACCGTGGGGCGGGCGGTGCAGAAGGCATCGGTGAACCAGCGGGCGGTCAGCGTGTCGAGCACCGGCCCGACCCCCTGCGCGCGCATCGCGGCCACCACGGCGCGGACCTTGGCGCCGTCGTCCCGGGTGCGGAAGGCGGCGGTGGACCAGAGACCCGGCGACATCACCCCGCCGGGATGGCGGCGGGCATGGGCCGGGCCGATCATGCCGCCCAGCGTATGTCCTGCGACATGCGCGCGCGCGATCCCCAGCCGGACGCGCAGCGCCTCGAGGTCGTCGACCAGATCATCAAGCCCGAAACGCGCGGTTGGGGCCGGGCTTTCGCCATGGCCGCGCAGATCGTAGCTGATGCAGGTGAAGCGGTCCTTCAGCCCCGCGACCAGCCCGCCAAAGGTGGCCCGGCGCGCGCCGATGCCGTGGATCAGGATCAGGGGCGGGCCGCTGCCCTCGATCTGTGTGCGCAGGTGATGGCCAAGGCTCAGTCTTTCTTCGCCCCGTGTCACGCGGGTGAAGACGGCAGGCACAGACGGTGCGCCGTCGCCCGCAAACTTCTGGGTGCGGATGGCGGGCATGAGATCTCCTGCGCTCAGGCGGCCTTGCGGCCAAGGGGGTGGACCTGGGGCACGACCTCGGCGGCGAACCGGCTCATCATCTCCAGCGTTTCGGCTTGCGGCTGGCCGACGTCGGCCAAGGCGATCACCTCGCCGGTGCCCGCCTCGGCATCGGCGGACAGCCGGTCGATCATCTCGCCCGCCGTGCAGATCAGCACGTTCGGTCCCTGCTCCGCCATGCGCTGGCGGCGGGGCAGGGGCGGATGACGCCGTGATCGACCAGCCCGGGACCGCCGAAGACATTGTCAAAGCTTTCGTGATAGCGATGCGCCTGAGCGATCGTGTCCTGCGCGTCGGCGGCATCGCGCGCCGGATAGAGCCAGCGCTGCAACGACAGGCGGTTGCCGCTGCCGGGCGGGGCGCGCGGCCTCGCGCGCGCACTGTTGCGCGATCCGGGTCGTGTGGTGGCATTTGCCTAAAATTGTTTCCATCAATCCGGCCGCATGTTAAATCTGGCCCAAGACAAAAGAGCAAAAGCTCGGGCAGCAGTGACAGGCGTACGATCATGAAAACGGGCTTGCGTGGCACGTTCGTTGTTTCCTGGGCCCAGACCGAGGTTGACGGTCTGCGGGCGGCCCCGATGGACAGCGTTGAAACCGGGGCAAGCTGGCGCTGGACGGGCGAGGCCGTCCGGATCGACGGGCCCAAGGGTGTTCTTCTGCTGCAGGGCGACCGTACCGGCGCCGACCTGCGGCGCCACGCCGCCGGGGCCGTGCGCCGCCTCCTGGGCGCGGCACTGGCAGACGGGGCTGGCCCGGGCTGCGCGCCGCACCCCGGCGATGTGGCGGACGATGTCCCCGATCAGGGCTTCGTGCTGACCGATGGCCGCCGCAGCTATGCCGCCACGGTGATCGACGCCCCCGACCGCAGCGCGCGACTGGTGATGTTTCTGGGCGAGATGCCGGACGAAGGGGCCGAACACTGGGTGGTGCGCGCGGCCCTGCCCGCCGATGCGCGCCCTGATGACAGCCCGCTGGCGGGTGGGGTCATCTGCTTCACCCCCGGCACCCGCATCGCCACGCCCGAGGGCGCCCGCGCCATCGAAAGCCTGCGCCCCGGCGACCGCATCCTGACCCGCGATGACGGCCCGCAGGAGGTGCTGTGGACCGGCCACCGCCGGATGACCGGCGCGCGGCTTTTCGCCATGCCGCACCTGCGGCCGGTGCGGCTGAAGGCGGCCGCGCTGGGAACCGGCCGCCCCGAGGATGACCTGCTGGTATCGCCCCAGCACCGGATGCTGGTGCGCGGGCCCGCCGCGAAGGCGCTGTTCAACGAACCCGAGGTGCTGGTGACGGCGAAGGATCTGGTGAACGGGGGCACGATCGTCGTGGACGGCACGCTGCGCGAGGTGACCTATGTGCACATCCTGCTGGCGCGCCACCAGATCGTCTGGGCCAACGGGCTCGAGACGGAAAGCTTCCACCCCTCCAACACCGCGCTGGATACGGTGAACCCAGTGCAGCGGGCGGAACTGCTGCGGCTCTTTCCCGGGCTCGATCAGGACCCGGATCGCTACGGCGGCCATGCCCGGCGCAACCTGACCGCCTCGGAAGCCGCGATCCTGCGCCACGACGTGGCCTGAGCCCGCGTCCCCGGCCATTGACACCACGGTCCGCGGCTGTATAAGCCCCCCCGTTCCGGCCCACCGTGGCCGGAGCATTCTTTTGGTGTTGGCGGACCCCGCAAGGGGAAACCTGTCGCCCGGCAACGGGAAAAGGACAACGCCCTTCAATCGCCCCCACGGGGCACCGCAGAAGGAGATCAGGGGTGACCAAACGCACCGCTGCCAAGTACAAGATCGACCGCCGGATGGGCGAAAACATCTGGGGCCGCGCCAAGTCGCCGCTGAACAAGCGCGAATACGGCCCGGGCCAGCACGGTCAGCGCCGCAAGAACAAGCTGTCGGATTTCGGCACCCAGCTGCGCGCCAAGCAGAAGCTGAAGGGCTACTACGGCGACGTGACCGAAAAGCAGTTCCGCAAGGTCTATGCCGAGGCCGAGCGTCTGCGCGGGGACACCGGCGAGATGCTGATCGGCCTGCTGGAGCGCCGGCTGGATGCCGTGATCTACCGCGCCAAGTTCGTGCCGACCATGTTCGCCGCCCGCCAGTTCGTGAACCACGGCCACATCCTGGTGAACGGCAAGCGCGTCAACATCGCGTCCTTCCGCGTGAAGGAAGGCGACGTGGTCGAGGTCCGCGCCCGCTCGAAGCAGCTGGCGATCGTGCTCGAATCGGTCGCGCTGACAGAGCGTGACGTGCCCGATTACATCGAGGTCGACCACTCGAAGATGACCGCGAAGTTCGTCCGCCAGCCGGGCTTGGGCGATGTGCCCTATCCGGTGCAGATGGAACCGAACCTGGTCGTGGAATATTACGCGAAGAACTGATCCTTCGCGACTGTTCGGCGACGAAAGGCCCGCGCATTGCGCGGGCCTCTTGCATTTCGGCCCCGTTTTGGCATGGCTGCGGACAGAGGCGAGCATGGGGTATGTGATGCAGCAGAAGCCGACATCCGAACGGGTCCTGGAACATGTGCTGTTCACCTCGCGCTGGCTGATGGCGCCGATGTATCTGGGGCTAGTGGCCGCGCTGATCGGCATGGTCGTCGTCTATCTGCGCGAACTGGTGGGGTACGCGGAAAAGCTGATGACGATGACGGGCGAGCAGGCGATCCTGGCCGGGCTGACCCTGATCGACATGACGCTTGCGGCCAACCTGCTGCTGATCGTCATGTTCTCGGGCTACGAGAACTTCGTGTCGAAGTTCGACATCGGCATTGCCGAAGAGCGGCCGGAATGGATGGGCAAGGTCGATTTCCAGGGGCTGAAGATCAAGCTGATCGCGTCGATCGTGGCGATCTCGGGGATCGCGCTGCTGAAGCGGTTCATGGAAGTCGGCGAAGAGGGCTTTTCCTCGCCCGGGCAAGAGGCGCAGCTTTACTGGATGGTCGTCATCCACCTGACCTTCGTCGCCTCGGGCGCGCTGCTGGCTGCGATGGACTGGCTTCTGGCGCGCACCACCCGACATTAGGGCGCGGTCCCAATCCAGCAGGCCCCGTCCGGAAGGCCCGTCCGGAAGGCCCCCGCTCGCGCGCCGCAGGCCGTCATGGCGATGGCCCAAATGACACTGGCCCAAATGACACTGGCCCAAATGACACTGGCCTTGCGCGCGGGGCGCGTTTATTCAGGCGCCGACGTTCAGGAGGTTGGCATGAGTGACGCGATCCGCCCGCAGCCCGGCATTCTCGACATCGCCCTTTATCAGGGCGGTGCGGGCCATGTCGCGGGCGTGGCAAATGCGCTGAAGCTGTCGTCGAACGAAAACCCGTTCGGCCCGTCGGACAAGGCGAAAGAGGCCTTTCTGCGCACCGTGCACAGCCTGCACCGCTATCCCAACACCGACCACGCCGCCCTGCGCACCGCGATTGGCGAGGTGCACGGCCTTGATCCCGCCCGGGTGATCTGCGGCGTTGGCTCGGACGAGATCATCACCTTCCTCTGCCAGGCCTATGCGGGGCCGGGCGACGAGGTGATCCGCACCGAGCACGGCTTCCTGATGTATGACATCTCGGCCCGCGCGGTGGGGGCGACCCCGGTCGCCGTGCCGGAACGCGAACGCACCACCGACGTGGACGCGATCCTGGCCGCCTGCACCCGGCGCACGAAGCTGGTGTTCCTGGCCAACCCGAACAACCCGACCGGCACCATGATCGGCGCGGGCGAGGTGGCGCGGCTTGCCGCGGGCCTGCCGCCGCAGGCGATCCTGGTGCTGGACGGCGCCTATGCCGAATATGTTCCGGGCTACGACGGCGGCGCGGCGCTGGTCGAGGCGCGCGCGAACGTGGTGATGACGCGGACGTTTTCCAAGATCTACGGGCTGGGCGGGCTGCGCATCGGCTGGGGCTACGGGCCGAAGCCGATCATCGACGTGCTGAACCGCATCCGCGGCCCCTTCAACCTGTCGGCCACCCAGCTTGAAACGGCCGAGGCCGCGGTGCGCGATCAGGAATATGTCATGAAGTGCCGGGCCGAAAACGCCCGGGTGCGCCGCTGGCTGGCCGAGGCGCTGGCCGAACTGGGCGTGCCGTCCGACACCTCGATGGCGAATTTCATCCTGGCGCGCTTTGCCGACCAGGCCGAGGCCGAGGCGGCCGACGACTACCTGAAGTCGCAGGGGCTGATCGTGCGGCGGGTGGCGGGCTACGGCCTGCCGCACTGCCTGCGCATCACCGTTGGCGACGAGGCCGCCTGCCGCCGGGTGGCCCATGCGGTGGGCCAGTTCAAGGGACTGAAGGAATGACGATCCGCTACGAGAAGGTCGCCCTGATCGGGCTGGGGCTGATCGCCTCGTCGATGTCGCATGCGATGCGGCAGGGGGGCATGGCGGGCACCATTTCCGGCCATGCCCGCACCGCCGAGACCCGCGCCGTGGCGCTGGAACTCGGGCTGTGCGACACCGTGCACGAGACCGCGGCCGAGGCGGTCGCAGGCGCCGATCTGGTGGTGCTGGCGGTACCGGTGGGCGCGATGGGGGCGGTGGCGGCGGAAATCGCGCCACATCTGAAACCCGGCGCCACGGTGACGGACGTGGGGTCGGTCAAGCAGGCGGTGATCGAGGCGGTCGCCCCGCATATGCCGCCTGGCGTGCATTTCGTGCCCGGCCACCCGATTGCGGGGACCGAGTTCTCGGGGCCGCGGTCGGGCTTTGCCACGCTGTTCACCAACCGCTGGTGGCTGCTGACGCCGATGGCGCAGGCCGACCTGGGCGCGGTGGCGAAGTTCCGCGGGCTTCTGGAACAGATGGGCGCCCGCGTCGACGAGATGGACGCGGCGCATCATGACCTTGTGCTGGCCGTCACCAGTCACACGCCGCACCTGATCGCCTATACGATGGTGGGCGTGGCCGACGACCTGGGCCGCGTCACCGACAGCGAGGTCATCAAGTATTCGGCCGCGGGGTTCCGCGACTTTACCCGGATCGCGGCGTCCGACCCCACGATGTGGCGCGACGTGTTCCTGAGCAACCGCGAGGCGACGCTGGAGATCCTGGGCCGCTTCACCGAAGAGCTGTTTGCCCTGCAACGCGCCATCCGCATGGGCGATGGCGAGCATCTCTTTGCCTATTTCACCCGCACCCGCGCCATCCGGCGGGGCATCATCGAGGCGGGTCAGGATACCGCGGCGCCGGATTTCGGGCGCTCGAAGGCGTCGTCCTGAGGATCGGCCGGGCGTTGTCGGCCACACCCGGCTAGCGCAGGCGCGGCGCGGGGCCCAGCGGTAGCGGGCCAAGGCTCATCCAGCCTTTCTCGAACACCAGCGGCAGGTCGACCTTGTCCGGCTCGCCCGTGCCCTTGGCCAGTTCTGCCAGCATGTTCGTTACCGTCTGTTCCAGTTCTGGCCGCACCAGCCCCAGTGCCACAGCGACGGGGACCATCTGCCGCCAGCCCTTCGCGGACAGCGTGATGCGCCCGGCGGGGGTGCCCTGCGCATCCACCGTCACCTTGCCCGTGGCCGAAAGCCGCATCGGCCCCCACAGGATATCGGCCTGCTTCAGCGTCAGATCGGTCAGCACGGGCGGGGTGGTGGCGCTGCGGCGATCGATCGGGGCCGTGAAACCCGCCTCGGCATCCAGATAGATCCGGCTCAGCGCCGGGGGCAGGGTGCCGGTCGGATCAAGGGCCGCGTGCAGCGCCGCGTCCGGGGTGACATTGGTGGTTTCCACCCCGATCTCCTGCGCGCTGGCGCGGCCGGGCACCTGCCGGGTGGCGGCGCGGAAATGGTCGGCCGAGACCTGCCAGCCAAGGCTTGCGGTCACCACCGGCTTGTCGATCACCGCCACGATGCTGGCCAGCGTGAAGTCCAGCCCCGGCCGGGTTTCAAGGCTGGCCTCCATCCGCGCAGAGGCAAGCGTGAAGGTGCCGGCCGGGGTCTGCAATTCCTGGCTGTGCGGGAAGGCCGCGATGACGTGCCACGGGTTGTAGGTCAGCCCCAGCACCTGCGCGAAGGGCGCGCGCCAGATCACGCCGGTGCCGGGCGCCCCCAGCGCGATGTCGTGCACCGTCAGATCCAGCCGGTTGGGAAATCCCGCAACGCCCAGGCTGCTGTAATCGGCGGTCCAGCCCGCCGCCTTGCGCTCGGCGAAGGCGGCGCGGACAAGACGGGTTTCCATGCGCGATGTGAACACCCACCAGCCGCCCCACAGCACGAACAGCACGACCACCAATCCTGTGAGCTTGCGCATCGCGCCCCCGTTTCCTATGCCTGCCGCGCTGTCTATATGGCGCATGGCAGGAGGGCCAGCCACATGCAGGATACCGCGCTCTGGGTCTTCGGCTACGGATCGCTGATCTGGCACCCGGGTTTTCCGGTGGCCGAACAGGCGATTGCCCGGCTGGACGGGTGGCAGCGGTCGTTCTGCATGCGCTCGATCCACCACCGCGGCACCGAGGCCGCGCCTGGGCTGGTGCTGGCGCTTGATGCCCGCCCCGGCGCCGTCTGCGACGGCGTGGCCTTCCGGGTGGAACCGGGCGCCGAGGCCGACACGCTGGCCGCGCTGCGCGAACGCGAGTTGATCTCCTCGGCCTATCTGGAAACCCGGCAGGCGGTGAGGCTGCGCGACGGGCGGGGGGTCAGCGCGCTGACCTTCGTGATCGACCCCGATCATGTGCAGTATTGCGGCGGCCTGCCGCTGGAGGAACAGGCCGCCATCATCGCGGCCGCCACGGGCGGGCGGGGGCCGAACCGGGATTACCTGTACAACACGGCCGAACACCTTGACGCGATCGGGATCGCCGATGCCGATCTAAGCTGGCTTGCAGAACGGGTGCGCGCCCTGTCGGCAGCGATGCAACGGTCTTGCGGCACGGCCAGATGACGGTTGGCAGCCGCCCGCCCGCCGCCTATTGTTCCCGCGGTTCATCGGGGGGGCCATGCCCGTGCTGACAGACAAGCCCGCGCGCGCGGCGGCAGCGAATTTTTCTCGGCCGGTCCGGCAGATCACGACCATGCTGGTCATTCTGGTGCTGGTCGCGATCGGCGCCTATTTCGCCTGGAGCCGGTTCGAGGTCGTGTTCCGCTCGAACCCCGGGCTGAACACGGTCATCATCCTGGTCTTCGTGATCGGCATCCTGGCCAGCTTCTGGCAGGTGATCCAGCTTTTCACCTCGGTCCGCTGGATCGTGGATTTCGCGGCCCATGTGCCCGGCCACGATCAGGTCCGCCCCCCGCAGCTTCTGGCCTCGCTGGCCAACCTCTTGCGCTCGCGCTCCAGCGCAAGGTCGCAGATCAACAGCACCGCCACCGCCTCGATCCTCGATTCCGTCGCGACCCGCATCGACGAGGAACGCGATGTCACGCGCTACCTGACCAACCTCTTGATCTTCCTGGGGCTTCTGGGCACGTTCTGGGGGCTTGCCACCACCGTGCCCGCGGTGGTGGAAACCATCCGCTCGCTTGCGCCGAAGGAAGGCGAGACGGCGACGCAGGTGTTCGAGAAACTGATGGGCGGGTTGCAATCGCAGCTGGGCGGGATGGGGGTGGCGTTCTCGTCCTCGCTGTTGGGTCTGTTCGGCTCGCTGGTGCTGGGGCTGATCGAGCTGTTTGCCAGCCACGGCCAGAACCGCTTCTACCGCGAGCTGGAAGAGTGGCTGTCGTCGATCACGCGGGTGGGCTTTGCCAGTGCCGAGGGCGAGGGCGGCTTTGACCAGGGCGTGGTGGTCGGCGTGCTCGATCACATGGCCGAACAGATCGAATCCCTTCAGATCCTTTTCACCCAGTCCGAGGAAAGCCGCGCCTCGATCGAACAGCGGATGGGCGCGCTGATCGAGGCGGTGGGGCGGGTGGCCGTGCGGCTGGAAGGCGTGGCGGCCACCGGCACAGCCCTGGCTCGGCTGGCCGAGGCGCAGGACCGCAGCGCCATCGCCCAGGACCGGCTGATCGAGACGATGGAACGCGGGCTGGTGCGGCAGGACAGGCTGGCCGAGGGGCTGGACCGCATGGTCGAGGCGCAGGACCGCGCGGTGCGGGCGCAGGAGCGCAGCGCCGCCGCCCATCCGGCCGAGGCCACGGGCGAGCATGTCGACGCCGAAAGCCGGATGCGCCTGCGCTCGATCGATGTGCAGTTGCTGCGGATCCTGGAAGAGATCTCGGCCGGCCGACAGGAAAGCATGGCCGACCTGCGCAGCGACCTGGCCGCCCTGACAGCCGCGATCCGCCAGCTCTCGCGCGGCGCGGGTCAGCCCATCGGGCGGGGCTAGGCGATGGGCCTCTCACGCCGCGGCCACCGGGGCGAGGCGCCGATCTGGCCGGGCTTCGTCGATGCGATGAGCTCGCTTCTGCTGGTGCTGATGTTCGTCGTGACGATCTTTCTGGTCGCGCAGTTCGTGCTGCGCCAGACGATCACGGTACAGGGCAACCAGCTTGACGCGCTGAACGCCCAGGTGCAGAGCTTGGCCGATGCGCTGGGGCTTGCGCGGACCGATGCCGCGAAGATGAAGGCGCAGTTGACCGACGCGGATGCCAGGGCGAAACAGCAGGACGCGCTGATCGCCACGCTGAACGGGCAGATCGCGCAGAAAACCTCTGACCTCTCGGCGGCGCAGGCCAAGATCACCGATTTCGAACAGCAGGTGGCCAGCCTTCTGGCCGACAAGACCGCGGCGCAGGGCCAGATCGCCCAGCTTGGCCAGCAGGTCGGCGACCTGACCGCCGCGCGCGACAAGCTGCAGCAGGAACAGGACGCGTTGCAGCTTGCTATCGCCAAGGCCCGCAGCGAGATGGATGCGCAGACCGAGGCCGCCCGGCTGGCGGCCGCGCGGCGCGACGCGCTGGAGGCGCTGGTGGCCGACCTGCACCGCCAGATGAACGACAAGGACACCGCGCTTCAGACCGCGCAGGCGAAGTTGTCGGATGCCGAACAGCAGCAGCTTGTGGATGCCGCGGCCGCCGAGGCGCTGCGCAAGAAGTTGCAGGATTCGCAGGCGGAACTGACCTCGATGACGCTGGCGCTGGAAGAACAGCGCAAGAAGGCCGAAGACACCCTGACGCTGCTGGCCGCGGCGCAGACCGCCAAGGCGCAGGCCGCGGCGGACGCGCAGACCCAGTTGACCGAGGCGCAGAAGAACGCGGCCCTTCTGGCCACCGCGCAGCAGGCGCTGACCGACGCCCAGCAGAAGGGCGCCGAAAGCGCGCGGCAGGTGGCGTTGCTGAACCAGCAGATCGCCGCCATGCGCAGCCAGTTGGCAAGCCTGCAGGGGATGCTTGATGCCTCGTCCGCCAAGGACACGGCGAACAACGTGCAGATCCAGTCGCTTGGCAGTCAGCTGAACGCCGCGCTGGCGCAGCTTGCCGACGAGCAGAAGAAACGCGCCGACCTCGAAGAGGCCGAGCGCAAGCGGCTGCAGGCGCAGAACCAGCAGCTTGAGGCCTATCGCAGCGAGTTCTTCGGCAAGGTCAGCCAGGTCTTGGCCGGGCAGGACGGCGTGAAGGTGGTGGGCGACCGCTTCGTCTTCCCGTCCGAGGTGCTTTTCGCGCCCGGCTCGGCCGACCTGTCGGACGACGGCAAGGTGCAGATCGCCAAGGTGGCCAGCATCCTGCAAGGGGTGGCCGCACAGATGCCGCCGGGCATCAACTGGATCCTGCAGGTCAACGGCTTCACCGACAACACGCCGCTGTCGGGCACCGGCCAGTTCAAGGACAACTGGGAACTGAGCCAGGCGCGCGCGCTGTCGGTTGTGCGCTACATGGTCAGCCAGGGCTTCCCGCCCACCCGGCTGGCCGCCAGCGGCTATGGCGAGTTCCAGCCGGTGGCCCCCGGCGACAGCCCCGCGGCACGGGCGCAGAACCGGCGGATCGAGCTGAAGCTGACCGAGAAGTAGGGCAGGGCGCCCCCGCCCCAAAGGAAAACCCCCGCCGGTCGGACCGGCGGGGGCGAGATCAGGCGGGGCCGTGGCGGATCATTCCGCCGTCAGCAGCGGCGGCTTCTGGCCCGAGGGCAGCCGCGGGCGCGAGGGTTCGTCGATCTGAAGGTCGATCGCGTCGTCCTTCAGCCGCACGCGGACAACGCCGCCCTTGGTCAGCTTGCCGAACAGAAGTTCTTCGGCCAGCGGCTTCTTGATGTGTTCCTGGATCACCCGGCCCAGCGGACGGGCGCCCATCTTGTCGTCGTAGCCCTTGTCGCCCAGCCAGGCGGCGGCTTCGGGCGTCAGCTCGATATGGACGTTGCGGTCCATCAGCTGCGCTTCGAGTTGCAGCACGAACTTTTCCACCACCTGCAGGATCACGTCCTTGGACAGCGGGGCAAAGCTGATGACGGCATCCAGACGGTTGCGGAACTCGGGCGTGAAGGTCCGCTCGATGGCGGCGGTATCCTCGCCCTCGCGCCGGTCACGGCCAAAGCCGATGGCCGCCTTCGCCATTTCCGAGGCCCCCGCGTTCGACGTCATGATCAGGATCACGTTGCGGAAGTCCACCGTCCGGCCGTTGTGGTCGGTGAGCTTCCCGTGGTCCATCACCTGCAGCAGAATGTTGTAGACATCCGGATGGGCCTTTTCCATCTCGTCCAGCAGCAGGACGCAATGCGGATGCTGGTCCACCCCGTCGGTCAGCATGCCGCCCTGATCGAATCCCACATAGCCGGGAGGGGCGCCGATCAGGCGGGACACCGAGTGCTTCTCCATGAACTCCGACATGTCGAAGCGCAGCAGTTCCACCCCCAGCGTGCTGGCAAGCTGCTTGGCGACCTCGGTCTTGCCGACGCCGGTCGGGCCCGCGAACAGGTAGTTGCCGATGGGCTTTTCCGGCTCGCGCAGACCCGCGCGGGCCAGCTTGATCGCGGACGACAGCGCCTCGATCGCCTTGTCCTGCCCGAAGACCACGCGCTTGAGGGATCGTTCCAGATCGCGCAGCACCTCGGCATCGTCCTTCGAGACGTTCTTCGGCGGGATGCGGGCGATCTTGGCCACCACCGCCTCGATCTCCTTCTGGCCGATGGTCTTGCGCCGCTTGCTTTCGCTCAGCAGGTGCTGGGCGGCGCCGGCCTCGTCGATCACGTCGATCGCCTTGTCGGGCAGCTTGCGGTCATGGATGTAGCGGGCCGAAAGCTCGACCGCGGCGCGGATCGCGTCCTGCGTGTAGCGCAGGTCGTGGTGCTCCTCGAAATAGGGTTTCAGCCCCATCAGGATCTTCACCGAGTCTTCCACCGAGGGTTCGTTCACGTCGATCTTCTGGAACCGGCGCGACAGCGCGCGGTCCTTTTCGAAGTGCTGGCGGAACTCCTTGTAGGTGGTCGAGCCCATGCAGCGCAGCTTGCCGCCCTGAAGCGCGGGCTTGAGCAGGTTCGAGGCATCCATCGCCCCGCCCGAGGTGGCGCCCGCGCCGATCACGGTGTGGATCTCGTCGATGAACAGGATCGCGTCGGGGTGATCCTCCATCTCCTTCACCACGGCCTTCAGCCGCTCCTCGAAATCGCCGCGGTAGCGGGTGCCCGCCAGAAGCGCGCCCATGTCGAGCGAATAGATCGTGGCATGGGCCAGGATCTCGGGCGTTTCGCCCTGCACGATCTTCCAGGCCAGCCCCTCGGCGATGGCGGTCTTGCCCACGCCGGGGTCGCCCACCAGCAGCGGGTTGTTCTTGCGGCGGCGGCAGAGCACCTGAATGCAGCGTTCCACCTCGGACTCGCGGCCGATCAGGGGGTCCACGTCGCCCTTGCGGGCCTTGGTGTTCAGGTCCACGCAATACTTGGACAGCGCGGATTCCTTGGCCTCGCCGGCCTCGGCCTTGGGGGTTTCCTGCGGTTGCTCCGCGCCCGTCACGGGGCGGGTTTCGCCGAAGGACGGGTCCTTGGCCACGCCATGCGCGATGAAGTTCACCGCGTCATAGCGCGTCATGTCCTGTTCCTGCAGGAAATAGGCGGCGTTGGATTCGCGTTCGGCAAAGATCGCCACCAGCACGTTGGCGCCCGTCACCTCTGTCCGGCCCGAGGACTGGACATGGATCGCGGCGCGCTGGATCACGCGCTGGAAGGCGGCGGTGGGAACGGCCTCGGAGCCCTCGACATCGGTGACCAGCGTCGAGAGATCGTCGTCGATGAAATCGACAAGGGTGCGCCGCAGCGCCTCCAGATCGACGGAGCAGGCCCGCATCACCTTGGCTGCGTCAGGCTCGTCGATCAGCGCCAGAAGCAGGTGCTCCAGCGTCGCGAGCTCGTGACGGCGCGCATTGGCAAGCGCCAGCGCGCTGTGGATGGCTTGCTCGAGCGTGTTCGAAAATGACGGCACTGCACGTGCTCCTATCCTGCGGGCCGACGGTGGGGGATGCCTGTGCCGACCCTGGCCTCATAGATTTAAAGTTCGGTGTTCTTCGACGCGCTTCAAGGGTTTTTTCGGTCGGCGCGCGGAATATTCGCAGGGCGCGCAAAAAGTGATCGCCGCCGGCCGGGCGTAGAGGGCCGGACGGATCAGAACACGTCCTTGCGGCGTCGGATCTCGGCGAAAACCTCCACATCCGACGCGCCCTCCATCCCCAGCGCGGCCTTCAGCGCGGGCAGGTGGGCGCGCAGGAACGGGTTGGTTGCCAGTTCCTCGGACAGACGCGACGGCACGGTGGGCCGCCCTTCGCTGCGCGCGGCCTGCACCGCGGCCGCGCGGGCCTGCAGGGCGGGGTTGGCGGGCTCGATCGTCAGCGCGAAGCGGGCGTTGCCCAGCGTGTATTCATGCCCCGAACAGACGGTCGTTTCGCCCGGCAGGCCCGCCAGCCGGGTCAGGCTGCGCCACATCGTGTCGGGCGGGCCCTCGAACAGGCGGCCGCAGCCAAGCGCCATCAGGCTGTCGGCGGTGAAGACGACGGCATCGGCCGGAAAGTGGAACGCGATGTGCCCCATCGTGTGCCCCGACACGTCGATCACATGCCCCAGGCTGCCCGCCACCTCGACCGTGTCGCCATCGCTCAGCGCGCGGTCCAGCGGTGGCAGGCGGTGGGCATCGGCGGCGGCCCCCAGGACCCGCGCGCCAGTGGCCGCGACAAGGGCGGCCACGCCATCGACGTGATCGGGATGGTGATGGGTCAGCAGGATCTGGTGCAGCGCCCAGCCGCGCTCGGCCAGCGCGGCCAGGATCGGCGCGGCCTCGGGGGCGTCCACCAGCGCGGCCTCGCCGCTGGCCGCGTCATGCAGCAGGTAGGCGTAATTGTCCTTCAGGCAGGGGATCGTCACCAGTTCCAGCGGCATCGCGGGGGGCCTTTCGTCAGCGCGTCGCCCCGTTATCTAGGATGTGACCGCCGGTTCCGCCAGCCGCGATGGCATGTCCGGCCCGAGGGCATGGCATTCGGGCGAGGGTTGCGTATGATCGGGGCTGACCTGCGAAGGGCTCGTTGATGCATCTGGACGTGCTGGATCTGCGGAATTTCTACTACCGCACCCAATTGGGCCGGGTGGCCCAGCGGGCGATCCGTGACAAGCTGGTGGCGCTGTGGCCGCCGCTGACGGGGCAGACGGTGGTCGGCTACGGCTTTGCCGTGCCATTGCTGCGGCCCTATCTGGGCGAGGCGCGGCGGGTGATCGGGCTGATGCCCGCGCCGCAGGGGGTGATGCCCTGGCCCGGCGGGCAGGCCAACACCGCCGTGCTGGTCGAGGAAACCCGGTGGCCGATCCCGACCGGAATGGTCGACCGGCTGGTGGTGCTGCACGGGCTGGAGACATCCGACAACCCCGGCGCGGTGCTGGACGAATGCTGGCGGGTTCTGGGGCCGGGTGGGCGCGCCATCTTCGTTGTTCCTGCCCGCGCGGGGCTTTGGGCGCGGCGCGAGGCGACGCCCTTCGGCCACGGCCATCCCTATTCGCTGGGCCAGCTCGAGGCGCTTCTGCGCAAGCATGACTTCACCCCCGAGCGGCATGCCTCGGTGCTGTACGCCCCGCCTTCGCAGCGGCGGTTCTGGCTGCGCACGGCGAACAGCTGGGAACGGCTGGGCGGCTGGCTGCAACCCTGGCTGTCGGGCGGGGTCCTGATGGTCGAAGCCTCGAAACAGGTCTACGCCCCCACCCGGACAGGGCTGCGCGACGTGGTGCGCCGCCCGCTGAAGGTGCTGGAAGGGCTGCCCGTGCCGGGGGTCGAGCCCGCATGATTCAGTGCAGAGTCCGGCATTTGCGCCACGCGCATCGGGGATTCTGGCAAGGCCATTTGCCGCAGAGGGGTCGCAGTTTCGTGAGGCGCGGCCAAGTCCTTGATATTGCGTAAACGCACCCTCACCAGATCGTGAGCAAGATGGTTGCGGGGGGAAAAGTCCTCTGCTACACCCACGCCGAATTTGAAGGGGGCGTGCGCCTGCACGCGTCATGGGGGGTGTCTGTCCGGCGTGTTTGCCCACCCGGATGGCCCGAACATCGGAAGGGTGGACGTGTCCGAACCAGCATCGATCTCTTCCGGCATTGCCGCACGTTACGCAACGGCCGTTTTCGAACTGGCCCGCGACGACCAGGCCTTGCCGAGCCTCGAACAGGATGTGGAGGCGCTTGGCGCCGCGCTGGCCGAAAGTGCCGACCTGCGCACGCTGATCTCTTCGCCCATCTTCTCGCGTGACGAGCAGGGCGCCGCGATCGCCGCGCTGGCCCGCAAGATGGGCCTGACCGTGCTGCTGGCGCAGACGCTGGGGCTGATGGCCACCAAGCGCCGCCTGTTCGTGCTGCCGCAAATGGTCGCCCAGCTCCAGGACATGATCGCCGCCGACAAGGGCGAGATCACCGCCGAAGTCACCACCGCCAAGGCCCTGACGCAGGGCCAGGCCGAAAAGCTGGCCGCGGCCATCAAGGCGCGCGTCGGCAAGGACGTGAAGCTGAAAACCGCCGTCGAGCCCGCGCTGATCGGCGGCCTCGTGGTCAAGGTCGGCTCGAAGATGATCGACACCTCGATCCGCTCGAAGCTCGGCGCTCTCCAGAATGCAATGAAAGAGGTCGGATAAATGGGTATCCAAGCTGCTGAGATCTCTGCGATCCTCAAGGAGCAGATCAAGAACTTCGGCCAGGAGGCTGAAGTTGCCGAAGTCGGTCGCGTGCTGTCGGTCGGCGACGGGATCGCCCGCGTCTACGGCCTCGACAACGTGCAGGCCGGCGAGATGGTGGAATTCCCCGGCGGCATCCGCGGGATGGCGCTGAACCTCGAAGTCGACAACGTCGGTATCGTGATCTTCGGCGAAGACCGCACCATCAAGGAAGGCGACACCGTCAAGCGCACCAAGTCCATCGTGGACGTTCCGGTGGGCGATGCGCTGCTGGGCCGCGTGGTGGATGGCCTTGGCAACCCGATCGACGGCAAGGGCCCGATCGCGGCCGCCGAACGCCGCGTGGCCGACGTGAAGGCCCCGGGCATCATTCCCCGCAAGGGCGTGCACGAACCGATGGCGACCGGCCTGAAGTCGGTGGACGCGATGATCCCCGTTGGCCGCGGCCAGCGCGAGCTGATCATCGGCGACCGCCAGACCGGCAAGACCGCCATTGCGCTCGACACCATCCTGAACCAGAAGAGCTACAACGAAGCCGCGGGCGACGACGAGAGCAAGAAGCTCTACTGCGTCTACGTCGCCATCGGCCAGAAGCGGTCGACCGTGGCGCAGCTGGTGAAGAAGCTCGAGGAAACCGGCGCGATCGACTACACGATCGTCGTGGCCGCCACCGCCTCGGACCCCGCGCCGATGCAGTTCCTGGCGCCCTATTCGGCCACCGCAATCGCGGAATACTTCCGCGACAACGGCCGCCATGCGCTGATCATCTACGATGACCTGTCCAAGCAGGCCGTGGCCTACCGCCAGATGTCGCTGCTGCTGCGCCGCCCGCCGGGGCGCGAAGCCTACCCGGGCGACGTGTTCTACCTGCACTCGCGCCTGCTGGAACGTTCGGCCAAGCTGAACGCCGACTTCGGCTCGGGCTCGCTGACCGCGCTGCCGATCATCGAGACCCAGGGCGGCGACGTGTCGGCCTTCATACCGACCAACGTGATCTCGATCACCGACGGCCAGATCTTCCTGGAAACGGAACTGTTCTACCAGGGCATCCGCCCGGCCGTGAACACCGGTCTGTCGGTGTCGCGCGTGGGCTCGTCGGCGCAGACCTCGGCGATGAAGTCGGTCGCGGGCCCGGTGAAGCTGGAACTGGCGCAGTACCGCGAAATGGCGGCCTTTGCGCAGTTCGGCTCGGACCTCGACGCGGCCACGCAGAAGCTGCTGAACCGTGGCGCCCGCCTGACCGAGCTGATGAAGCAGCCGCAGTATTCGCCGCTGACCAACGCGGAAATCGTCTGCGTGATCTTCGCCGGCACCAAGGGCTATCTGGACAACGTTCCGGTCAAGGAGGTCGGCCGCTACGAAGCGGGCCTCTTGAAGCACCTGCGGACCAACCACAA
This sequence comes from Pseudomonadota bacterium, assembly GCA_021845805.1. Lineage (GTDB taxonomy): Bacteria > Pseudomonadota > Alphaproteobacteria > Rhodobacterales > Rhodobacteraceae > Solirhodobacter. Next base: position 40,376 of record JAJZVD010000017.1, read on the forward strand.
GGCGCTGCTGAACGACATCACCGTGAACGACCGCAAGGTGGCCGGCGATCTCGAGAAGGCGATCCGCGCCGCTCTGGACGAGTTCGCCAAAGACTTCGCCTGAGCGGAGGCACGGGAGACACCGACATGCCGAGCCTCAAGGACCTAAAGAACCGGATCGGAAGCGTGAAATCCACGCGGAAGATCACCAAGGCCATGCAGATGGTTGCCGCGGCGAAACTTCGCCGCGCGCAGGACGCCGCCGAAGCCGCCCGGCCCTATGCCGAGCGGATGGAGGCGGTCATGGCCGGGCTCGCGGCCTCGGTCGGCGGCTCGGACTCTGCGCCGCGCCTGCTGGCGGGCACGGGCAGCGACCAGGTGCAGCTTCTGGTCGTCATGACGGCCGAACGCGGCCTCTGCGGCGGCTTCAACTCAACCATTGTGCGGCTTGCCCGCGCGAAGGCGCACGAGCTGATCGCCCGCGGCAAGACGGTGAAGATCCTCACCGTCGGCAAGAAGGGGCGCGAGCAACTGCGCCGCGACTTCGGCCATCTGATGATCGGCCATGTCGATCTGTCCGACGTGAAGCGCATGGGCTATTCCAACGCCCAGGGCATCGCCAAGGACATTCTCGCGCGCTTCGATGCGGGCGAATTCGATGTGGCGACGATCTTCTTCAACCGCTTCCAGTCGGTGATCAGCCAGGTCCCCACGGCCCAGCAGATCATCCCGGCGGTCTTCGAGGGCGAGGCCGGTGCCTCGACGCTCTATGACTACGAGCCGTCGGAAGAGGGGATCCTGGCCGACCTGCTGCCGCGCGGGGTGGCGACGCAGATCTTCACCGCCCTGCTGGAGAACGCCGCCAGCGAACAGGGTGCCCGGATGAGCGCGATGGACAACGCGACGCGGAACGCGGGTGAGATGATCGACCGGCTGACGATCGTCTACAACCGCTCGCGTCAGGCCGCGATCACCAAGGAACTGATTGAAATCATTTCGGGCGCCGAGGCGCTCTGAGGAACCGGAGAAACAAGATGGCACAAGGCAAGATTACCCAGGTGATCGGCGCCGTCGTGGACGTGCAGTTCGACGGCGCGCTGCCCGCGATTCTGAACGCGCTGGAAACCGAGAACAACGGCAAGCGTCTGGTTCTGGAAGTTGCGCAGCACCTCGGTGAAAACACCGTCCGCACCATCGCCATGGACGCGACCGAAGGTCTGGTCCGTGGCCAGGCGGTGAAGGACACGGGCGGCCCGATCTCGGTGCCGGTCGGCGACGCGACGCTGGGCCGCATCCTGAACGTGATCGGCGAGCCGGTGGACGAAAAGGGCCCCGTTTCGGCCGCCGAGACCCGCCCGATCCACCGCGCCGCGCCGAGCTTCGACGAACAGTCGACCGCCTCGGAAATCCTCGTGACCGGCATCAAGGTCATCGACCTGCTGGCCCCCTATTCCAAGGGCGGCAAGATCGGCCTGTTCGGCGGCGCCGGCGTGGGCAAGACGGTTCTCATCATGGAACTGATCAACAACATCGCCAAGGTGCACTCGGGATATTCGGTGTTCGCCGGCGTGGGCGAGCGGACCCGTGAAGGGAACGACCTTTACCACGAGATGATGGAATCGGGCGTCATCAAGACCGAGAACCTGGCGGAATCGAAGGTGGCGCTGGTCTACGGCCAGATGAACGAGCCCCCGGGGGCCCGTGCCCGCGTGGCGCTGACCGGCCTGACGCTGGCCGAACAGTTCCGCGACCAGTCGGGCACCGACGTTCTGTTCTTCGTGGACAACATCTTCCGCTTCACCCAGGCCGGTTCCGAAGTGTCGGCGCTGCTGGGCCGCATCCCCTCGGCCGTGGGCTACCAGCCGACGCTGGCCACGGACATGGGCGCGCTGCAGGAACGCATCACCTCGACCAAGGCGGGCTCGATCACCTCGGTGCAGGCGATCTACGTTCCGGCCGACGACCTGACCGACCCGGCGCCCGCGACCTCGTTCGCGCACCTCGACGCCACCACCGTGCTGTCGCGTGCGATCTCGGAACTGGGCATCTACCCGGCCGTGGACCCGCTCGACTCGACCAGCCGGATCCTTGACCCGCAGGTGGTGGGCGAAGACCACTACGCCACCGCCCGCGCCGTGCAGGGCATCCTGCAACGCTACAAGAGCCTGCAGGACATCATCGCCATCCTCGGGATGGACGAACTGAGCGAAGAGGACAAGCTGACCGTGGCCCGCGCCCGGAAAATCCAGCGCTTCCTGTCGCAGCCGTTCGACGTGGCGAAGGTGTTCACCGGCTCGGACGGCGTGCAGGTGCCGCTGGAAGAAACCATCTCGTCCTTCAAGGCGGTGGTGAACGGTGAATACGACCACCTGCCCGAAGCTGCCTTCTACATGGTCGGCGGCATCAAGGAAGTGATCGCGAAAGCCGAGCGTCTGGCCGCGGCCGCGGCCTGAGGAGGCACCGATGGCCAACACGATGCAGTTCGACCTTGTGACGCCCGAGCGCAAGCTCGCGTCCTTCGCGGCGGGCGAGGTCCAGATTCCGGGCGCCGACGGCGACCTGACGGCGATGGAGGGGCACGCGCCCCTCATCACCTCGCTGCGTCCGGGCGTGCTGCGCGCGACCGGGCCCGACGGGCTGAAATCCTTCGTCGTCTCTGGCGGCTTTGCCGAGGTCACCGCAACGGGCGTTTCGGTTCTGGCCGAACGCGCGGTGCCGATCGAGGAAGCGACCGGCACGATCATCGACCAGATGCTGGACGAGGCGCGCAGCCTTGCGGCCGCCGCCCTGCCGGAAGACCGCGACGCGGCGCTGAAGCTGGTGCATGACATCGAGATGCTGCGCGGCACTGTCGCCATCTGAGGCGCGTCCCCCGCACGCGACGCAAAGGGCCCCCGCGGGGGCCCTTTTGCATGTCGGGGGGGCGGGCGCAGGCAAAAAAAGCGGGAGCCTTCGGCCCCCGCAGCACTGGTTACCAGGAACGCCTCAGGCCGTCTTGCGGCGACGCAGCGCGGCGAAGCCACCGAAAGCCGTTAGCAGCAGCACACCCGCCGCCGGAACCGGAACGGCACCGATGCCCGGCCCGCCGAGCGACCGGGACGAGAGCTGGGCAAAGGCCCCGCCACTGCCGAACGGCGACAGCACCGTGGTGCCGGTGATCGTGTAGGTCCCCGCGCCCAGCATGATCTCGCCATGGCTCCAGAGGCTGGAGGAATAGGCGAAGGCCGGGTCGGTCGTGCGGGTCGTGCCATCGTCGCAGGTACCATCGTAGAACGGCACGCTGGTGTTGCCGATGTTGGTCCCGTTCACGGCAAAGGCGAACTGGTCGCCCGCGCAATAGGCATCGGTCACGGCGAAATAGGCCGGGCCCGCGATCGTGAAGGTGAAGTCGTCGCTCCAGGACGAGCCGACATCGCCGAAACTGAAGGGCTGCCAGCCGGTGTCGAGCCCGAGCGAGAGAGCCGAGGCCGAAGTCGACATGCTTGCAGCGGTTGCCAGGGCAATCGCCGCGGCCGCAAGTTTGATCTTCATGGTGCAAATCCCTCCTGAGTTGGGTAGGCTTGGTTCAAGTCGCGCTTTCCTCTGGGTCATGCCCAGCCCTTGCCCCATGTCTGCCACAGATTTGCCTCACGGAAAATTGATTTCTGCACGCGACGATGTTTCCGCGGCGTTAACATCCCGTTTCCATTTCGCGCGGGGCTGCAGGTTCGGAACCGGCAGGATGCCCGCGGCGCTTGGCTGCGGCCTGCGGCCCCGCCCGAACCGCGCGCAAGGCCGCAGGGCAGGGCGATCCGAAACGCTTGCAGGCAGAACGCCGTACTTCTGCCCGATTATCCGGCAAGAAACGGCGGCGGGAGGAGCCGCATGATCGTCGTCAAGGGGCGCATTGCGATCCGGCAGGGATCAACCGTGCTGTTTTCGGATTACGAGAATGGCGGGCCGATGTGGGCCGACACCGGCCCGCGCGCGGCGCGGGTGGCCGTGTGCTTTCCCGAACCGTATCTTCACCCGCCTGCGGTGATGGTGGGCATCTCGATGTGGGACATCGACGGCCAGACCAACCAGCGCGCCGACATCCGCGCCGAAGAGGTGACGGAAACCGGCTTTGATCTGGTGTTCCGCACCTGGGGCGATACCCGTGTTGCGCGCATCCGCGCCGACTGGACCGCGCTGGGCGCGGTGCGAGACGATGACGACTGGGATGTGCGCTGACCCGTTCAGCTGCGCGCGTACATGCCTTCGTAGATCGGCACCAGCGTATCCACCTCGAACAGCGACGACACTGAGGTGCCGTTCCAGATGTTCAGGATGGCCTGCGCGAACATCGGCGCGGTCGGCACGATGCGGATGTTCGGCGCCTTCTTGACCGCGTCGGTCGGCTCGATCGAGTCGGTGATGACCAGGCTTTTCAGCTTGGAATTCGTCACCCGTTCGACCGCGGGGCCCGATAGCACGCCATGAGTGATATAGGCATGCACTTCCTTGGCGCCGTTCTCGATCAAGAGGTCGGCGGCCTTCACCAGCGTGCCGGCCGTATCGCAGATGTCGTCCACGATGATGCAGGTCTGCCCCGAGACATCGCCGATCACCGTCATTTCGGCCACCTCGCCCGGGCGCACCCGGCGCTTGTCGACGATCGCCAGACCGCAGCCGATCCGCTGGGCAAGATCGCGCGCGCGGCCCACGCCGCCCACGTCGGGCGACACCACGGTGACGCCTTGCAGCTGGCCCTTGAAGTGGTGCTCGATGTCCAGCGCGAAGACCGGCGCGGCATAGAGGTTGTCCACCGGGATGTCGAAGAAGCCCTGGATCTGCGCGGCATGCAGGTCCAGCGTCAGCACGCGCTCGATCCCGGCCTGGGCGATCAGGTTCGCCACCAGCTTGGCGCTGATCGGCGTCCGCGCCTTGGTGCGCCGATCCTGCCGGGCATAGCCGAAATAGGGGATGACCGCGGTGATCCGCTGTGCCGACGACCGGCGCAGCGCATCGGCGATGATCAGCAGTTCCATCAGGTTGTCGTTCGCGGGATTCGACGTGGACTGGATGATGAACATGTCCTCGCCCCGGACGTTCTCGAACACCTCGACGAAGATTTCCTGATCGTTGAAGCGTTCGACCCGCGCGTCCACCAGCCCGACCGACATGCCGCGATGCATCGACATGCGGCGCGCGATGGCCTGCGCCAGCGGCCGGTTCGCATTGCCAGAGATCAGTTTCGGTTCGCTCATGGCGGGCATGGGGAAATCCTTTGCAGGGCGAAGGGGGCGGATTCGAAAAGTTGACACCGCTTATCACCCGTCTACGGTCTTGCAAACCGCGACGGGAAGGAAACGCAGAGAATGACCCAGATCGACTACTACTTTTCAACCCAGTCGCCCTTCACCTATCTGGCCGGCACCCGGCTCGAGGAGATCGCCGCGCGGGCCGGGGCGGGCATCAGCTACAAGCCGGTCGACATCCTCGCGCTCTTTACCCGCACCGGGGGGCAATCGCCGAAGGATCGCCATCCCAGCCGACAGGAATACCGCTTGCAGGAACTGCGGCGACAGGCGGCGAAGCTTGCCATGCCCATCACCCTGCGCCCGGCCTACTTTCCGGTGAACACGGCGCCGTCGTCCTATGCGATCATCGCGGCGCAGGCGCAGGGGGGCGGCGACCTTGGGGCGCTGGTGCACGGCTTCACCCGCGCCGTCTGGGCCGAGGACCGCGACATCGCCGATGACGCCGTGATCCGCGATGTGCTGTCCCATGCCGGGTTCGACCCCAAGCTGGCCGATTCCGGCCTGCTTCTGGGCGCGGAAACCTACATGCGCAACCTGGAAGAGGCCGTGGCGCGCGGCGTCTTCGGGGCCCCGTTCTACATCTGCGACGATGGCGAGAAGTTCTGGGGCCAGGACCGGCTGGAGGATCTGGATCTGCATCTTCAGGGCCGTCTGTGAGCCTGCGCCACTACGGCCACGGGCCTCTGGCGGCGCTTGCGCTGCACTGCTCGCTGGCCCATGCCGGGGAATGGTCGGCCCTGGGGGTGGCGCTGGACGACCTGCTGACGATCACCGCCTGCGACCTTCCGGGGCACGGCCGCGCCGCCGACTGGGTGCCGGGAACCGACCTTGGCCATGCGGCGCTGGCGGTGGCCGAGGCGGCGCTGCCGCCGGGGCGGGTGGACGTGATCGGGCATTCCTTCGGCGGCGGCGTGGCGCTGCGGCTGGCGCTGGCCCATCCCGGCCGCGTGCGGCGGCTGGTGCTGATCGAGCCCACGATCTTCGCCGCCGCCGACCGCGCCGCGCGGGCCGCGCTGGCGCGCGCGCAGGACCCCTATGAGGCCGCGCTTGCCGCCGGGCGCGCCGAGGACGCGGCCGAGGCGTTCCTGTCCCTCTGGGGCACCGGCCTGCCGTGGGACGTGCTGCCTGCGCCGCAGCGCAGCTACATTGCCGCGCGCATCCACCTGATCCGCGCCGCAGGCCCGATGCTGACCGAGGACAACGCCGGGATGCTGGCGCCGGGGCGGCTGGAAGGGCTGGCGGTGCCGGTGCTGATCCTGGACGGCGGCGCCTCGCCCCCGATCGTGGGGACGATTGCCGCCGCGCTGGGCGTCCGCCTGCCGCAGGCGCGGCGCGTCACGGTGCCGGACGCGGGCCACATGCTGCCCGTGACCCATGCCGCCGCGGTGGCGGGGGCGATCCGCGCCTTCCTCAGCCCCGGATGAGGGCCAGGAAGCGGTCGACGTCTTCCGCCGTGGTGGACCACGAGGCGACGAAGCGCGCGGGCAGGGGCGTGGCCGGATCGCCCGTCATCGCGGTATCGGTGCCGAAGATGTAATAGGCCGCGCCCTCGGCGCGGGCGCGGGCATGGGCGGCGCGCGGCAGGGTGGCGAACATCAGGTTCGCGGCGGGCGGCGCCTCGAGCGCGCAGCCGGGGGTGGCCGCGATGCCCGCGGCCAGCCGCTGGCCCACGGCATTGGCCTGTGCGGCCAGCCGCAGCCAGAGACCGTCCTCCATGTAGGCGGCCATCTGCGCCGACAGGTAGCGGTGCTTGGAAAACAGATGCCCCGCCCGCTTGCGGCGCAGCTCGAATTCCCAGGCCTTGGCGGGATCGAAGATCACCACCGCCTCCACCCCCATCAGCCCGTTCTTGGTGCCCCCGAACGACACCACGTCGACCCCCGCCTTCCAGGTCATCTCGGCCGGGGTGGCGCCGGTGGCCACCAGCGCGTTGGCAAAGCGCGCGCCATCCAGATGCACCGGCAGCCCGTATGCCTTGGCCACCGCGGCCAGCGCCGCGACCTCGGCCGCGGTGTAGGCGGTGCCCTTCTCGGTGATGTTGGTCAGGCTGACCATGCCGCGCTGCACGTTGTGCACCCCGCCTAGCGCCGCGCCCGCCAGCGCCGCGTCAAGGCCCGCCGGCGTCATCTTGCCCGCGGCCCCGTCCACCAGCACCAGCTTGGCGCCCGCGGTGTAGAATTCCGGCGCGCCGCATTCGTCCTCGGCAATATGTGCGCTGCGGTGGCAGAACACGCTGGCCCAGGGCGGACAGAACAGCGCGAGCGCCAGCGAATTGGCCGTGGTTCCGGTGGCGACCAGATAGACCGCGGCCTCGGGGGCCTCGAAGGCCGTGCGGATCGCGGCGCGCACCTCGGCCATGATCGCATCGTTGCCATAGGGCATGGCATAGCCCGCGTTCGCGCGCGCAAGCGCGGCCATGACCTCGGGCGCGACCGGGGCCGCATTGTCGGACACGAAGAACATCAGGGCTCCCCTTCGATGATGTAGTCTTCCCATTCGTCTTCCGGCACCTCGAACTCGGGCACCGTCCAGCCGCGTACCGACTGGCCCGCGGCATGAACGCTTTCCGGGTCGCCGGTCAGCAGCGGATGCCAGTCGGGCAGCGGCGCACCCTCGTGCAGGAGCTTGTAGGCGCAGGTCGAGGGCAGCCAGTAGGCCACCTTGGCGATGGTTTTCGGCGTCAGCACCACGCATTCGGGCACGAACTGCTTGCGGATCGGATATTGCGCGCAGCGGCAGCTTTCGCCGTCGAGCAGGCGGCAGGCGACGCGGGTGAAGGCGACCTCGCCCGTGTCCTCGTCTTCCAGCTTGTTCAGGCAGCATTTGCCGCAGCCGTCGCACAGCGCCTCCCATTCCGGCGGGGTCAGCGCGGTCAGCGGCAGGTCCCAGAAGCGGGGGCGGAGGCGGGGCGATTTCATGGCGGCGACAGTGGCGCGATGCGCGGGGAAAGGGAAGGGGCCATGCCGGTCAGAGCGTGGCCAGGATCTCGCGCGCGCGGGTGCAGTCGTCATCCATCTGGGTGACCAGCGCGGGCAGGCTGGTGAAGGCCAGTTCGGGGCGCAGGAAGTCGATCAGCGCGATCGACAGGTCGGCGCCGTAAAGATCGCCCGCGAAGTCGAACAGGAAGGTTTCCAGGTTCGGCGCGTTCACCCCGAAGGTGGGGCGCACCCCCAGGCTTGCCGCGCCGCCGTAGCTGCCGACATGCGGGCCGCTGAGCACATCGACCTTGACCGCATAGACGCCGAAGCGCGGCAGGTGCAGCCCCGCAAGGCTCATGTTGGCGGTGGGAAAGCCCAGGTCGCGGCCGCGCTTGTCGCCATGCAGCACGGGCCCCTCGATCCGGTGCCAGTGGCCGAGCATCCGCGCCGCGTCGCGGGGGCGGCCCTCGGTCAGGGACTGGCGGATGGCGGTGGACGAGATCTCGTCGTTCCCGTCTGCCACAAGGTCGGCGACGGTGACGCCGAAGCCAAGCTCTGCCCCCAGCGCCCGCAGGTCGGCCACGCTGCCCGCGCGGCCCTTGCCGAAGCAGAAATCGGCGCCGACGACGACATGGGCGACGCCAAGCCCCTGCGCCAGCACCTCGGTCGCGAAGGCGCGCGGCGTCAGCCCGGCCAGATCGCCGGTGAAGGGCAACTGGTAGATCCGCTGCACGCCCAGCTTTTCCAGCCGATGCGCCCGGGCCGCGGCGTTCATCAGGCGGAACGGCGGCGCCTCGGGGGAAAAGACCTGGCGGGGATGGGGCTCGAAGGTCACGACGCCCAGCGGCGCGTCTGCGGCGCGCGCCAGCCCGATCACCGCCTGGTGGCCCCGATGGACACCGTCGAAGTTGCCCATCGCCACCGATGCGCCGCGGTCGGCCGGGTCAAGCCCCTTCCATGTGGTGATGATCCGCATCGTCCCCCGGGGCGGGGGGGCCCGCCGTCAGTCGAATTTCCGGCTGGGCGCCAGCACCAGCGCCTCGCCCTTCAGCACGACCGTATCGCCCACAAGGCAGCGACAATCAAGGGTGACCCGCCGGCGGCCATGGTCGATGGACAGCACGCTGACCTCGGCCCGGACGGTGTCACCGGGGCGAACGGGGGCCATGAACCTCAGGCTTTGGCCCAGATAGACCGAGCCGTGCCCCGGAAGCTGTTCGCCGATCACCGCCGAGATCAGGCCCGCGGTCAGCATCCCGTGGGCGATGCGCCCCTCGAAGATCGTGTCGCGGGCATAGGCGTCATCCAGATGCACCGGGTTCCTGTCGGTCGAGACCTCGGCAAACAGCGCGATGTCACGGTCGGTGATCTGCTTTTGCACATGGCGCGACATGCCGATTTCCAGATCCTCGATGCAGATCGTGCCGCGCGGCAGATTGTCTGTGGGGGTGTCGAACATCGGGGCGATTCCATCGGTCATGCTGTGGCGCAGCATAGCGCGACGGAAAGTTGCGCGCAAGAATATTATTCAAATGGGCCTGAATCTGCAATTTTGATGCCAAACGCGGGCGGCGCCGGTGCATGCGGGGGTTTCACACCCCCGCACCCCCGTGGGATATTTGCGGACAGAAAATGGGGGCGGTCAGCCGAGCCGGGGGAGGGTGTAGGTGGGCGTTATCTGCCGCGCGGCCAGCCAGTCTTGCAGGCGGCCGGGGTCGGGGGCCAGCGGATCGGGGCCGAAATCGGTCGCGTTGATCCCGCCCGAGACATAGATCGTGTCGATCCCCTCGGCCAGGCCGCCGCGCACGTCGGTGTCGATCCCGTCGCCCACCGCCAGCAGCCGATCGCCCGCACAGCCCAGATCGGCCAGGCGGCGGCGGGCCAGGTCATAGGCCGGGGCGTGCGGCTTGCCGAAATAGAGCGCGCGGCCCCCCATCGCCTCGTAATCGCGGGCGAGCGCCCCTGCGCACCACAGCCGCTTGTCGCCGTAATCCACCACGATGTCGGGGTTGGCGCAGAGCATGGTCAACCCCAGCCCGTGCGCCGCGTGCAGGGTGGCTGCGTAGTCTTCGGGCGTCTCGGTCAGGTCATCGGCAAGCCCGGTGCAGATGATCCCCTCGGCCTCGGACAGGGGGACGCGGGTGATGGTGGCCAGCGCCTCGGCCGGGGCGGCCTCGGTGAAGAAGCTGTCGTCCTTGGGGGCGCCGATGTGATGGACGCGGCGCCCCGCGAGGCCTGCCAGCATCGCTTCCTGCGTCGCATCGCCCGACGACACGACAAGATCGTAGGCGTCCTTCGGCACGCCCATCCGGTCGAGGTGGCGGGTGACGCTGGTCCAGGGGCGGGGGGCGTTGGTCAGGAGCACGACCCGCCCGCCGCCGCGGCGGAAGGCTTGCAGCGCGGCGACCGCGGCGGGATAGGGCGCGTGGCCGTTGTGCAGGCAGCCCCAGAGGTCGCACAGCAGGGCATCGTAGCCCGCGGCAATCTGGGACAGCGCGGTGATCGGGCGGGTCATGGGCACCTCGGGCAGGGCGGGGCGCGCCGGGCGGGCGCGCCCTGCGGGATCAGAGCTTGAGCGACGGGATGATCTGCTTCTTCCGGCTCATGATGCCGGGCAGCACCACGGTGTCGCCGGTGACCTTGCAGCCGAACGAGGCCTCGGCCATCTGCTTCACCAGATCGTTCGGGACAAGCAGCGTGGCCTCTTCGTTCAGGATGTCGATGATGAACAGCAGCACCTGGTCGGCGCCGTCGTCCTTTGCCACCCCCGGCATGGCCGCCATCAGCGCGGCCTTGCGGTCCAGCAGCACCTTGGGCGCGGTGGTTTCCAGCACCGAGATGCGCAGTTCCTTGCCTGCGACGCTGTATTCCTTGCTGTCCATCCGCAGCAGCGCGGCATCCGAATAGGCGGACACGTCCGACTTCGCCTCGAACATCGCGGCGGCCAGATCGGGGATCGAGACGCCAAGCGCCTGGGCGATCTTCTCGGCCACGCGGCGGTCATGGTCGGTGGTGGTGGGCGAGCGGAATTCCAGGGTGTCGGACAGGATGCAGGACAGCATTGCGCCTAGCACCCCGCGCGGGGCGCGGCCGAGGTCGCTGCCGATCAGGTCGTGCATGATGGTGGCGGTGCAGGCCAGCGGGCGCATGGTGATGGCGATCGGCGATCGGGTCTTCAGCCCGCCGACCAGCATGTGGTGGTCGATGATCTCGGTCACCCGGGCGTCGTTGATCCCCGCGGGCAGCTCGGCCGGGTTGTTGGTGTCGACCACGACGCAGGTGTCATCGGGGGTCACATCGGCGATGATCGCGGGCTTTTCGAGCCCCCAGTGCTTCAGCACGAACTGGGCCTCGGTATTGGGCTCGCCCAGCAGGCAGGGCATGGCCGGGGTGCCCTTCACCTCTGACAGATACCACGCCCAGATGATGGGCGAGCCGGTCGAATCGGTGTCGGGGGCCTTGTGGCCGAAAACCTTGATCATGAGCAGCGTTCCGTTCAGGAAGGGGAAATCGCGCGCCTTATACGGGCTGGCGGCGGGGTTGTCACGCGGGCGGGCCGACTAGAATGGCAGCCGCCGCAGGGTGAAGCCCGCCTGGGCCAGCAGGTTCAGCAGCCCGTCGGATCCGCCGAGATGCGCCGCCCCGACCGCCACCAGCTCCTGCCGCCCCTCGGCTGCGGCGATCAGCCCCGGCACCCAGGCGCGGGTCCTGTCGGTCAGCATCACCCGTTCCATCCGGTCGAAGGCCGCGGGGTCGGCGCCGGGCGATTGCAGCGCGACCTTGCGGCTGAAGTCCCAGATCAGCCGGTGCTCGCCTGCGAAATAGGCATTGGCCAGCGTGGTCGCCATGTCGGCCGAGGCGGCCTCGGAGGCAAGCGACAGGCGCAGCAGGTCGATCTGGTCGCGCCAGGGCACGTCGGCGAAAAGCCGGATCGCGGTGTCCCACGGCTCCAGCGCCGTCACCGGGATGTGCCGCGCCGTGGCCGCTGCGATCAGCCGCTGGTCCAGCCCGTTGGCCGCGTCCGGTTGCAGCCGACAGGGCGGCAGGCCGAGGAGCATCGCGACATACCAGGGCTGGAACTTCGCGGCGACGAAGGCGGGCATTCCGCGCAGTGCCATCGCCCGGGACAGGGTCTGCCAGTCGGCGGGCGACAGCGCCTCGGGCAGGGTGGGGCCGGTCGTGTTGACGATGCGATCGGGGTGGGCGGCGATGTCCGCCTGCAAGGCGCGCTCTGCATCGGGCCCCGCCTCGACCAGCAGGGCAGCGGCGCCGTCGAGATAGGGCAAGAGCTTCGGCACCAGCGAATCGAAGCGTGGATCGTTCAGGTGGTAGGTGCCCGCCACGGTGATCGTGGTCGGCCCGCGCGTCGCCTGCCAGACATTGCCCCGGGCATAGGGGGCATCGCCGACCAGCGCCGCCCGGGCCGCGGGCGACATGTCGGCCAGAAGGTCGCGACCGCCGCAACCGGCACCGTCGGCCAGGGCAGGGCCGGCCAGAAGCAGGCAGATGGCAAGGATGGCGCGTTTCAGCACGGGGCGCGGGCTCCGGTCCGGTCGCGCGAAGCTTCGCATGGCGCCGCCTGCGGGGCCAGAGGGTGCATTTTGCCGCACTGCCCTGTTGACAGCCGGGCGGACGTTGCCTAGATCAGCGGTCGTTGGCACTCGGTAGAGGCGAGTGCTAATTGCATTCAACCTGGACCCTAGGGAGTTCACCAGATGGCTTTCAAACCGCTGCACGATCGCGTGCTCGTCCGTCGCGTCGAGGGCGAGGAAAAGACCAAGGGCGGTCTGATCATCCCCGACACCGCCAAGGAAAAGCCCGCCGAGGGCGAAGTGGTTGCCGTGGGCGAAGGCGCGCGCAAGGATTCGGGCGAACTGATCGCCCCGTCGGTCAAGGCCGGTGATCGCGTGCTGTTCGGCAAGTGGTCGGGCACCGAAGTGACGATCGACGGCAAGGAACTGCTGATCATGAAGGAAAGCGACATCCTCGGCATCATCGCCTGAGACCGCTGCCCTTTCCTCAACCCAGATACCAGGAGCTAACAGACATGGCTGCCAAGGACGTCAAGTTCGACTCGGATGCCCGCGACCGCATGCTGCGCGGGGTCAACATCCTCGCCGATGCCGTGAAGGTCACGCTCGGCCCGAAGGGCCGCAACGTGGTGATCGAGAAGTCGTTCGGTGCCCCGCGCATCACCAAGGACGGCGTGTCGGTCGCCAAGGAAATCGAACTGTCCGACAAGTTCGAGAACATGGGCGCCCAGATGGTGAAGGAAGTCGCTTCCCGCACCAACGACGAAGCGGGTGACGGCACCACCACCGCCACCGTGCTGGCCCAGGCGATCGTCAAGGAAGGCATGAAGGCGGTTGCCGCCGGCATGAACCCGATGGACCTGAAGCGCGGGATCGACATGGCGACCTCGAAGGTCGTCGCCGCGATCAAGGCCGCGGCCCGCAAGGTCGAGAACTCGGACGAAGTCGCGCAGGTCGGCACCATCTCGGCCAACGGCGAAGCGGAAATCGGCCGCCAGATCGCCGACGCGATGCAGAAGGTCGGCAACGAGGGTGTCATCACCGTCGAAGAGAACAAGGGCCTGGAAACCGAGACCGAAGTGGTCGAGGGGATGCAGTTCGACCGTGGCTACCTGTCGCCCTACTTCGTCACCAACGCCGACAAGATGACTGTCGAGCTGGATGACGTGCTGATCCTGCTGCACGAGAAGAAGCTCTCGTCGCTGCAGCCGATGGTCCCGCTGCTGGAAGCCGTGATCCAGTCGCAAAAGCCGCTGCTGATCATCTCGGAAGACGTGGAAGGCGAGGCTCTGGCCACGCTCGTGGTCAACAAGCTGCGGGGCGGCCTGAAGATCGCCGCGGTCAAGGCGCCGGGCTTCGGCGACCGCCGCAAGGCCATGCTGCAGGACATCGCGATCCTGACCGGTGGCCAGGTCATCAGCGACGAGCTGGGCATGAAGCTGGAGAATGTCGGCATCGACATGCTCGGCCGCGCCCGCAAGGTGTCGATCAACAAGGACAACACGACCATCGTTGACGGCGCCGGCGACAAGGCCGAGATCGAAGCCCGCGTGTCCCAGATCCGCAACCAGATCGAGGAAACCACCTCGGACTACGACCGCGAGAAGCTGCAAGAGCGCGTGGCCAAGCTGGCGGGCGGTGTTGCGGTGATCCGCGTCGGCGGCATGACCGAAGTGGAAGTGAAAGAGCGCAAGGACCGCGTGGACGACGCGCTGAACGCGACCCGCGCCGCGGTGCAGGAAGGCATCGTGGTCGGTGGCGGCGTGGCGCTGATCCAGGCCGGCAAGGCGCTGGATGGCGTCAAGGGTGCCAACAGCGACCAGGACGCCGGTGTGGCCATCGTCCGCAAGGCGCTGGAAGCGCCGCTGCGCCAGATCGCCCAGAACGCGGGCGTTGACGGCTCGGTCGTGGCGGGCAAGGTGCGGGAATCGAACGATCCGAAGTTCGGCTTCAACGCGCAGACCGAAGAATATGGCGACATGTTCAAGTTCGGCGTCATCGACCCTGCCAAGGTCGTGCGCACCGCGCTGGAAGATGCGGCGTCGGTCGCGGGCCTGCTGATCACCACCGAGGCGATGATCGCCGACAAGCCCGAGCCCAAGTCGGCCCCGGCCGGCGGCGGCATGGGCGGCATGGGCGGCATGGACGGGATGATGTAATCCCGGCCATCTGGCCAGAGTTCGGGAAGGGGCGGCCGCAGGGTCGCCCCTTTTCCGTTCGTGCTCTAAAGCGCCGGACGGATCGCCAGCACCTCCAGCGTGACGGTGCCTGCGGGTTTCGCCCAGGTGACCGTATCGCCCACCCGGGCGCCCAGAAGCGCGCGCGCAAGCGGCGCCTGCGGCGAGATCCAGCCACGCGCAGGATCGGCCTCGTCCTCGCCCACGATCCGCCAGCGCGTCTCGCGGCCGTCCTCGTCGGCCACGGTCGCTTCGGTCGCAAAGGCCACCTCGGCGGGTGCCGCGGGCGGGGTGACGAGGATGGCGGATGCCAGCCGCGCCTCCAGATAGCGGATGTCGCGTTCCGCCGCGGCCTCGGGCAGCTTGTCCAGCCGCTCGGCCCGCGCGCGCAGGCGGGCCAGATCGGCCTGCACCGCCGCCAGCCGCGCCCTGAGACCGGCCAGCCCCGCGGGCGTCACCCAGTTCGGATGGGGCGAGACCGGCAGGTCGGGCAACGGATCTAGATCGCCCGTGCCCTCTTTCACGAAGGCGCGGCTCATCGCACGATCACCTCCAGCGGGTCGTAAAGGATGCCGCCCTCGGCGCCCCAGGCCACCGCGGCCAGGCTGTCGGGCTTGTGGCGCAGGCGGGCCAGTTCATCGGCGGTCACGAAGCGCCGCTCGCTCACCACGCCTTCGGGGTCTGTCCAGCGGGCGGGCAGG
>JAJZVD010000018.1 GCA_021845805.1 Pseudomonadota bacterium
CTCCTTCTGGTCGATGGTGATGTTCAGATCGATGGGCGACATGTAGCGGGCGTCCATCGACGTCTCCACATAGGCCGTGATCCCGTCATAGGCCGTCATGTAGTCGTGGTCGTCGCCCGACATGATCACGTCGAAGGCGTGGCTGGCCATCATCTCGAAATCCTGGCTGTGCGGCGCCTGCACCACCCCCACCACCAGATCGGCCCCGTCCTTGCGCGCCTGCTTCGCCGCGGCGACCCCGGTCGCAACCGAGGGCAGGAACTTCAGGTCGCCGGGCGAGGACACGCTCGGGGTGTCATCCTCCGACACCGGGATCAGCGCGATCTTCAGCCCGGCAATCTCTTTCCACATCACGCCCTGAAGCCCCGGCAGGGCCGAGCCGTCGGCCTGGGTGATGCTGATCGTGGCCCAGGGGTATTTCGACTTCGACACCTTGTCGAAGAAATTCTCCTTGCCGAAATCGAATTCGTGGTTGCCCGGCACCGCGATGTCGAAGGGCACCAGATTGGTCAGGTCGATCGTGTTCTGCCCCTTGTCCAGCCCCGACAAGAGCGAGGGCGACAGCATGTCCCCATCGAAGACATACAGGAAATTCGGGTTGGCGGCCTTTTCGGCGCGGGCCAGCGCGTTCAGGCGGGCAAAGCCGCCGCGGTCCTTGCCGGCATCGAAGTTGTAAAGGTCGCCGACGCCGAGGATGGTCAGCTTCACCTGGTCGGCTGCCTGCGCGGCGCCGACGGTCAGGCACGCGGCAGCCACGGCCCCGGCAAGGGCGGCGGCAAGCGGGCGGGCAGGTCTGGTCATGCGGGGTCTCCCTTTCTGGATGGCGCGACATTGCGGATACCGCGCGCCGCTGTCAAAGGCTTCACGCGCGCAACCTGTCGTGCGGCCATGACGTCCGCGTGACACCGCCCATTGACCAGGCGGGCGGCATTGGGCATGACGCCCACATGCTCATCTTCAAGATCTTCCGCCGCACCGAATGGAACGCGTTCCGCGACGCGGGCGTGACCGCGGGCGCGCCCGTCGACCTGGCCGACGGGTTCATCCATTTCTCCACCGCCGCCCAGGTGGCCGAGACGGCCGCCAGGCACTTCGCCACAGAAAGCGACCTGGTGCTGGTGGCCGTGCGGCCCGAGCCGCTGGGTGCCGCGCTGAAATGGGAACCCTCGCGCGGGGGGGCGCTCTTCCCGCATCTCTACCGCCCGCTGCGGCTGCACGAGGTGGTCTGGGACAAGTCGCTGCCGCTGGGCGCCACCGGCCACATCTTCCCCGAAGGCATGTTGTGAACCCGGTCGAACGCCTCGGACTGGCGGCGCTGCACCGGCTCGACCCCGAGCGGGCGCATGGCCTGGCGCTTGCGGCGCTGCAACGCGGGCTGGTGCCGCTGCCGGGCCCCGTCACCTCGCCCCGGCTTGCCACCACGCTTGCGGGGCTGGCGCTGCCCAACCCCGTCGGGCTCGCCGCGGGCTTCGACAAGAACGCCGTGGCGCTTGCGGCGCTGGCGCGCGCGGGCTTCGGCTTTCTCGAGGTGGGCGCCGCCACCCCGCGCCCGCAGCCCGGCAACCCCAGGCCCCGGCTCTTCCGGCTGACCGAAGACCGCGCCGCCATCAACCGCTTCGGCTTCAACAACGACGGGGCCGAGGCGATCGCTGCCCGCCTCGCCGCCCGCCCGCGCGATGCGGTGATCGGGCTGAACCTCGGCGCCAACAAGGACAGCACCGACCGCGCCGCCGATTTCGCGGCCGTCCTGCGGCGCTGCGGCCCGCTGGTCGATTTCGCCACGGTCAACGTCTCGTCGCCCAACACGGAGCGCCTGCGCGACCTGCAGGGCAAGGCCGCGCTCGCCGCCCTTCTGGCCGGCGTGATGGAGTCGCGCGCCGCCCTGCCCCGGCCGGTCCCGGTGTTCCTCAAGATCGCCCCCGATCTCGATGCCGCAGGGCTCGAGGACGTGGCCGAAGTGGCGCTGTCATCCGGGATCGACGCGGTGATCGCGACCAACACCACGCTCGCCCGCGACGGCCTGAAAAGCGCGCATCGGGGCGAAGCGGGCGGCCTCTCCGGCGCGCCGCTGTTCGAACGGTCCACCCGCACGCTGGCTCGCCTGTCGCAGTTGACGGCGGGCAGGCTGCCGCTGGTCGGTGTCGGCGGCATCGGGTCCGCCGAGGACGCCTATGCCAAGATCCGCGCTGGCGCGACCGCGGTGCAGCTTTACACCGCACTGGTGTTCGAGGGCATCGGCCTGGCCGCACGGATCGCGCGCGGGCTCGACAAACTGGTTGCGCGCGACGGCTACCGCAGCCTGTCCGAGGCGGTGGGCAGCGGCCGGTCAAGCTGGCTCTGAGCCCGCACCGGTCATTTTCTGTCCGCAAATATCCTGGAGGCACGGGGGCAACGCCCCCGCCGCTCCGTTCGTGACCGTCCCCGGGGCTCTGCCCCGGACCCCGGGATATTTGCGGACAGAAAATGACGAGGCGACGCTCAGGCGGCGCGGCGTTCCACCTGCAGGTAGAAGGCCGCCATGGTCAGCCCGCGGAGCGCGTTCAGCACCATCAGCGCGGCCCAGAGCCCGTCATTGCCCATCGCGGGCGGCAGGATCAGCAGGGCCGCGACATAGCCCGCAACCGAGATCGCCATCGCCTTCAACATCTCGCGCGTCATGGTGGCGCCGATGAAGATGCCGTCGAACATCCAGCTTGCCACCCCCACCAGCGGCGCCGCCACCACCCAGGGCAGGGCGCCGCGCGCGGTCTCGCGCACCGCGGGATCGGTGGCCATCAGGTCGATCAGATGGGGCCCGAGCACCGCGAACCCCGCCGACAGCGCGACCGCGCCGCCCGCGCCCCATTGCCCGGTCAGGATCGCCGCGCGGCGCAGGACGCCGGGCGCGCGCGCGCCGACCGCCTGGCCAACGAGCGATTCAGCCGCGAAGGCGAAGCCGTCGAGCGCGAAGGCGGTGATCTGGAGAAACTGCAGCAGCACCTGGTTGGCGGCCAGGACCCGGTCGCCGTAACCCGCGCCAAGGAAGGTGAAGGCGGTGAACGCGGCCTGCAGGAGCACGGTGCGCAGCATGATGTCGATATTGACCCGGACCATCCGCGCCAGCGGCGCGCGGGCCAGAAGGCGCGCGCGGTCGGCCCAGGCCCCGCCCGCGAAGGCGCCGCGGCAGAGCCAGAGCCCGAGGGCGAGCCCCGTCCATTCGGCCGTCAGCGTGGCCGTGGCCACCCCGCGCACGCCCCAGCCGAGGCCCAGCACGAACCACAGGTCGAGCACGATGTTGAGCCCGTTCATCCAGAGCTGGAGCGCCAGGACACCGCGGGTGCGTTCCGTCGCGATCAGCCAGCCGGTGACGGCATAAAGCGATATGGTGGCCGGCGCCCCGAAGACCCGCAGGCCCAGGTACTGGCGGGCAAGGTGTTCCACCTCGGGCGAGGCCGGGGCAAGGCGGAACGCCGCCCAGAAGAGCGGCTCTCTGAGCAGGATCGCGGCCAGCCCGGCGGCCAGCCCGATCAGGAGCGCGCGCTCGAGGACCGCGCCCACCTCGGCCCTGTCGCCCGCGCCACGTGCCTGGGCGACCATGCCCGAGGTGCCCATGCGCAGAAAGCCGAAGATCCAGTAGATCGAGGCCAGCACGACCGAGCCCACGCCGACCGCGCCGATCGGTGCGGCCTGCCCGAGCTGGCCCACCACGCCGGTATCGACCGCACCCAGAAGCGGCACGGTGGCGTTCGACAGCACGATGGGCAGCGCGATGGCCAGCACGCGCCGGTGGGTCAGGCGGATGTCACTCATCCGGGTCCGGCATCAGGAAATGGCCCGTCGCCTGCGCGAAGAGGCGGCTGCGGTTGTCCTGCCAGGCCTCGACATGCACCGAGGCATAGCGGCGGCCCAAGCGGTTGATCCGCGCCCGCGCATAGGCATCGCGCGGCAGACCCGAGCGCAGGTAATCCACCGTGAAGTCGATGGTCTTGGGCAGCCGCGGAAGGTGGGTCGGGTGCAGGGTCGTGGGGTCGAGCCGCCCGGCCTCCATCTCTTCCCAGAGGCTGGCCCAGGCAAGTTCGATGATCGCCGTGATCTCGAGGAAGGCGGCGGTGCAGCCGCCGTGCAGCGCGGGCAGCAGCGGATTGCCGATCACCTTGTCGGAAAACGGCAGCACCGCCGTCAGCTCGTCGCCGCGCCTGTCGAACTCGACGCCAAGGAACTGGATGTAGGGCACCCCGTTCACCAGCGCGCGCAGCGCCGCGTCACGCCGCTGCTTGACCACCTGCACGGATTCGGGCTTTGGCCGGGTCATGTCGCGCGTTCCACGGTAAAGGCACCGGCGGCGCTGGCCACGGGGCGGCTGTCGTCGTCGTCGACGGCCGTCGCGCGCACGAAGGCCACCGCCCGGGTGATCTGGTAGCATTCGGCGCGGGTGCGGATGCGCTGGCCCGGCGTGGCCGGACGCATGTAGTCGATCCTGAGGTCGATCGTCGCCGTCCCGGCCACGCCGGACGGGTGGTTCAGGACCGCCGTGCCACAGCAGGTGTCCATCAGCGCGAAGACCGCGCCGCCGTGGATCACCCGCGTCGCCGGGTCACCCACGAAGCGCTCGTCATAGGGCATCGAGAGTTCCGCCACACCATCGCCCACCGCATCGAGCCGCATGCCCAGCGCGCGGGCATGGGGGATCGCCTCGATGAACTGCCGGGCATTGCGGCTGCGGGTGTCGGACATGGGCGCGCTCCTTCCCGCTCGTTATTCGCCCTTGCGCAAGGCGCCGCAACCCCCTTCGCGTTCCGCTTGCGCCCCCCGCCCGCAACCGTCTAGGCTTCGCGCGGGAGGGGTGCAATGACCGACAGCCGTATCAGTTTCAAGGAGATGTGTGTCCGTTTCGACGTGACGCCGCGCACCCTTCGCTATTACGAGTACATTGAGCTTCTGGCCCCGCAGAAGGAAGGCCGCGCCCGGTTCTACGGCGCGCGCGAGATCGCACGGATGACGCTGATCCTGCGCGGCCGCCGCTTCGGCTTCAGTCTCGAGGAGATCCGCCAATGGCTGGAGCTTTATGGGAAGAAGGGCACCCGCAGCCAGCTTGAAGCGTGGATCGAGCTGGCCGACCGCCAGTTGCAGGTGCTTGACGGCCAGAAGGCCGAGCTGGAGGCCACGATATCCGACCTGCGCGCCCTGCGCGACCAGACGCGGGAGGCGCTGGCGGCACGTTAGCCGCCGGGGCCGGTCACTCGCCGCGGATCACCTTGGTGAGGGGGGCGAACATCTCGGCGTTGGCGGCAATGACCGCGCCCTTTTCCAGGATGTCGTCGCCCTCGCGCACCGGGCCGACCAGGCCGCCCGCCTCGCGCACCAGCAGGATGCCCGCGGCCATGTCCCAGACGTTCAGGCGGCGTTCCCAGAACCCGTCGTAGCGGCCCGCGGCCACATAGGCGAGGTCGAGCGCCGCAGCACCCCAGCGCCGCACACCGGCGCATGCGGGCATCAGGCGGCCCAGATCCTGCAACGTCGCGGGCAGGGTCGATCGCCCGCCGAAGGGAATGCCGGTGGCGAAGATGCAGTCGATCATGCGGCTGCGGCCCGACACGCGGATGCGGCTTTCGTTCATCCACGCGCCGGCGCCCTTCTCGGCCACGAACATCTCGTCCTTGGCGGCGTCGAACACCACGCCCGCGACGATGTCACCCTTGTGCTCCAGCGCGATCGAGACCGCCCAATGCGGCAGGCCGTGCAGGAAGTTGGTGGTGCCGTCGAGCGGGTCCACGATCCAGCGCCGGGTCGGGTCCTCGCCCTCGACGGGGTCGCTTTCCTCGCCGACCCAGCCGTAGGAGGGGCGCGCCGCCGTCAGTTCCTCGCGGATGATCCGTTCCGCGGCCAGATCGGCGCGCGACACGAAATCACCCGGCCCTTTGGACGAGACCTGAAGGTTTTCCACCTCGCGGAAGTCCTTCACGAGGCTGCGGCCAGCCTTGCGGGCAGCCTTGATCATCAGGTTGAGGTTCGCGCTGCCTTGCATCGGTCGCTCCATCGGCTCAGGCGGGAGCGTATAGGCGCCTTGGCGCGCGAAGAAAAGGGGTCCGCGCCTGTGCGCCGCGGGGTTTCCTTGTCGCCGGATCAGGCCGCGGCGCGCCGGATTCCCCGGCAGCGACGGGTTTCGGCAAGCCTTCGCCGAAACGGCGGGGCGCGGCGGGCGGGGATCAGCCGGATCCTCCCGTTTTCGGGGGTCACGTCAGGTGTGACCGGGCCTGCCCCTTGTCGTTTTCCGACAGCTTCCGATGTCGGGGGGGCGGCGCACCCTGGCGCCGTGACCGTGACGAGAGGAGATTGAGAATGCAGCGCAAGATCATGGCTCCCGCCCTCATTGCCGCCATCCTTGCAGGTGGCGCCCCGGCGCTGGCCGCGCCCGCGGCCGTGTCGAAGGTCGACGTGCATGTGGACCTGAGCACGATGCAGGATCCAGGTGCCGTTGCCCGTTTCGACCATCTCGACCGCGATCTGACCTTGGCGATTTCGGACCGGCTCGCCCGCGACGGGCGGATCGCCAAGGACGGCATGACGCTCGACATCCGGGTGAAGGCCGTGTCGGTTCCCCCCGCCGGGGCCACCGCCAACGGCATGGCCACCCCGGAACTGACCGCGCAGGTGATCGAGATGTCACCCGCGACGCCGCCCGCTTCGATCAACGGGACCGGCACACCCGCGGGCGCGCGGAAGGCCTATCGGCTGACCGTGACCGCACAGGACGCGCTGGCCACGCCCGACGTGTCGCAGGCCGTGACCGTCCTGCCGCCCAGCGCGCAGGACTATTATGAGGCCATGGTGACGCATTTCGCCGATTCGGTGGTGAAAAGCCTGTAGCCGCCACCGACCGGGCGGCCTGCCGACCCTTACCGCGGCGGGCCGCCCGGACTATCCGCGTTGCAGTTTCACCGGCTCTGTCCGCCCGAGACGCAGGAAATGCGCCATGTAGGGCTTGGTCGCATCCTCGGCCCGCGTGGCTGCGTAAAGCCGCTTCGTCAGACCGTTCGCCGTCACCGGCCGGGTGACGAAATCGGCATTCGTGCGCACCTCGCGCACCACCCAGTCGGGCAGCACGGCCACGCCGCGGTTCGCCGCCACCAGCAGCAGGATCACCGCCGTCAGTTCCACCTGCCGCACCCCGCGGGGTTCCACCTTCGCCGGCGTAAGCAGTTCGGCGAACACGTCCAGGCGGCTGCGCTCCATCGGATAGGTAATCAGAAGCTGGTCGCGGAAATCCTCTGCCTCCACGAAGGGCTTCGCTGCCAGCGGGTTCTGCGCCGAGGCCACGAAGACCGGCGCATAGTCGAACAGCGGGTGGAAGACGACGCCCGGCAGATCCTCGGGGTCGGAGGAGATCACAAGGTCGACCTCTTCGCGCAGCAACGCGGGCAGCGCCCCGAAGGCCAGCCCCGGGCGGATGTCCACGTCGACATCGGGCCAACCGCGGCGGAAACCTTCAAGCACTGGAAAGAGCCAGTCGAAGCAGGCGTGGCATTCAATGGCGATGTGCAGGCGCCCCACCTTTCCTTCGGTCAGCGCGCGGAACTCGGCATCCAGCGCGTCGATCTCGGGCAGCACCCGTTCGGCCACCCGCAACAGCCGCACCCCGGCGGCCGACAGTTTCAGCGGCTTCGACCGGCGCACGAACAGCTCGACCCCGGCCTGATCCTCCAGCCCCTTGATCTGATGCGACAGCGCCGATTGCGTCATGTTCATCATGTCTGCCGCCCGCGCGAGCCCGCCCGCATCATGGATCGCCTTGATCGAGCGGAGGTGGCGCAGTTCCAGATGCATCTTGCTGTCATCCTCATGTTGATCTTGAAGATTATGAATTTGTCTCACAACAAAATCGCTGGCACAAGGGGGACAACACAGGAGTTCCGCCATGCCTCGCCCCACCGTCTCCTTCGAATTCTTCCCGCCGCAGTCGCTGGAGGCCAGCTTCCGGCTGTGGGAAACGGTGCAGATGCTGGCCCCCCTGCGGCCCGAGTTCGTCTCGGTCACCTATGGCGCCGGCGGCACCACCCGCAAGCTGACGCATGAGGCGGTGACGACCCTTGGCAAGGCGACCGGCCTGCGGGTTGCCGCCCACCTGACCTGCGTCGATGCGACCCGCGCCGAGACGCTGGAGATCGCCGAGGGCTACGCGTCTGCGGGGATCACCGACATCGTGGCGCTGCGCGGCGATGCGCCGAAGGGCGCCGGGCGGTTCACCCCCCACCCCGAAGGCTTCGCGGATTCGGTCGAGCTGATCGAGGCGCTGGCCGCCACCGGCCGCTTTACCCTGCGGGTCGGCGCCTATCCCGACCGCCACCCCGAGGCCGCCGACGACGGCGCCGATGTCCGCTGGCTGAAGCGCAAGCTGGACGCCGGCGCCAATGCCGCCATCACCCAGTTCTTCTTCGAGCCGGACACCTTCCTGCGCTTCCGCGACGCCTGTGCCGCCGCGGGCATCACCGCCCCCATCATCCCCGGCATCCTGCCGATCGAGAACTGGGATGGCGTGAAGTCCTTTGCCGCCCGCTGCGGCACGAAGGTGCCGCAGTGGCTGGACGATGCCTTTGCCCATGCCCGGCGCGACGGACGCGAAGAATTGCTGGCCACCGCACTTTGCGCCGAACTCTGCGATACGCTGATCGGCGAAGGTGTGGAGCAACTCCACTTCTACACCCTGAACCGTCCCCACCTGACCCGAGATGTCTGCCACGCGCTGGGCATCGCGCCCGAACTGGCGCTGGAAAAGGTGGCCTGAACCCGCCCGGCCCCGGCACTTCGGGTCACCCGCGCCGCAACTCTCCCTGCTCGCGCGCGCCGCCGCCCAAGGCTGCCGCGCGAGGAGACCTTGGCCGCGCCTGCCGCAGTCCGGTGGGCGCGGTCTTTTTTCAGGGGCGGGCCGTCGACGCCACAGCAGCAGGCATCCGCTTTTCCTCGGCCCTGTCCGGCCCTAGGCTAGCCGCCGGAGGTGCCCATGCCAGATCCAGACCGCCCCGACCGCGCAACGATCCTGTCGATGTCGGGCCTTGATTATCTGACCGCCATGCTGGCGGGGCGGGTCCCCCCGGCACGCATCGCGGCCACGTTGAACTTCCGGCTTTACGCCGCAGAGCAGGGCCGCGTTGCCTTTCGCGGCGCACCGCTGGCCGACCACGGCAACCCGTTCGGCGCCACCCACGGCGGCTGGTACGGCGCGATCCTCGATTCCGCGCTTGGCTGCGCGGTGATGAGCGTGCTGCCTCGGGGGCAGACCTACACGACGCTGGAATACAAGGTGAACCTGACCCGCGCGCTGCCACCCGGCACGCTGGCAGAGGCAACCGCCATCGTGCAGCATGCGGGCCGCAGCACATGCGCGGCCGCCGCCGAACTGCGCGGGGTCGACGACGGGCGGCTTTATGCCACCGGATCGACCACCTGCCTTGTCATGGCGGGCTGAGCGGCAGCGCCCCCGGCCCCGCGGAATGCAGCCACCGGCGGCGGTGTCGCTGGCGCTGGTGCCATTGCGCGGCAGACGGGTGGATCGCCTCGCTTCGGTCCTGCCCCACGATCCGGCGGCGCCGTGTCAGGAACAGCTTGCCGATGCCGCACCAGGTTCCCACCATCGGCGCGTCGGGGTCGCAGGGAAACCGCACCCGCCAGCCCTCGGGCAGGGGCAGGCCACAGTGTTCTGCCCGGCCCAGCATCCAGACCAGCGGGATGTTCGCCAGCGGGCGCGCGGCCGGAACCTCGCCGACCATGCCGCCCACATCGCCATGCGCACCGCGGAACCACACCTGTTCCACCCGGCCCGCGAAATCGTCGGGGCACTCCCACAGCACGGGCGCAAAGGCCACCCGCGTTTCGTCCAGCGCAAGCGCATGGAAGCCGCGCCGGATCACCGACCCCAGCGCGTGGTTATGGAACCGGTGCTGCGGCGCGCTCCATCGGCGGATCAGCGGATAGGGCAGCCCCAGCGCCTTCACCGTATCCCAGACGCCCACCATCTCCACCTCGACCCGCGGGTGGCACCAGAGGCGCGAGAAGGCCGCCGCGGCGGCGCTGTCGGGCGTCAGTTGGTAATGCCGGTAGGCCATCACCACGTTGCGCACCGTCGCAGCATCCGCCCGCAGCAGGCCGATCCTGTCGATCACCCCGGCAAGCGAGCGCACCGCATAGGCCCCGCGCGAATAGCCCAGCAGGAAGATCCGGTCTCCCGGCCGGTAGCGCGAGGCCAGGAACCCGTAGGCCCGCCGGATCTGGCGGTTGATGCCCCTGCCCTGCAGCACATCCGGCGCGCACCGCCACGCGGTCCACTGGATGCCCGCCTCGTAATAGACCGACAGCCGGGCCGAGGGCGTCAGTTCGCGCAAAAGCTTGTAGGCCAGCCCGGCATTGGTCTCCTGCCCCGGCACGAGGGTCGACATGGTTCCATCCAGGATCACCACATGATCCACCGCCCCGCGATGCGGCACGGTCTCGGGGCTGTGCGCCTCGATCCGGGGCGCCCGTGCCCAGTCCATGATGCGGTTCAGAAGCGGCATGGCTCCTCCGCGCCCATCGGGTGACGCCGGGGGCTTTACAGGCCCCTGTCGCCACCATCGCTCGCCACCCCGGCCGAAATGCGCCGGTCAACTGTCAGTCTACCTGCGTCCCTCGTCATCACATGGACAAGATTCGCGCATTTCCGAGGTTTTCCGGCCGGATTGTCTTTCACGATCGAGCGACGGGGTGGGGAGGCGCGGTGGCTCGAGGAACTACGTCCCGACCCGCGAAAGCGGAACAGCCCGCCGGTTCCCCGGCGGGCTGCCTGTGCGGCCGGTGGGCGGCCCGGCTCAGCCGTGCAGCGCCAGCACGGTGGCGATGCCAAGATCGCCGAAGCCGTTGAACCGGGTGTTGGTGGCCACCGAATAGGCGCCCAGGCCACGGAACAGGACATAGTCGCCCTCTTCCATGTCCGCAGGCAGGCTCAGCTCGCCCGGCAGCCGGTCGACCGAATCGCAGGTCGGGCCGAAGACTATGCGGCTCACGCCATCGCCGGTGCGCAGCGTGCCGTCGGCGCCACGCACCTCCAGCCGGTCGATCACGCCGATCATCGGCAGTTCGGTCAGCGCGCCATAGACGCCGTCGTTCAGGAAGACATGCGCGCCGTCGCGCACCGCCTTCACCCGCGCAGCCAGCACGAAGGCTTCGGCCACCAGCCCGCGGCCGGGCTCGCACACCAGGGCCGGGCGGGCATCGCCGAAGGCTTCGGTGGTGGCGCGGTCGATCAGGGCGAAGGTCGCCTCGATCCGCGGCATCACGTCAGACAGGCGATGGCTGGGGAAGCCGCCGCCCACGTTCAGCCGGGCGATCTGCACACCCGCCGCGCGGGCGATGTCGGCCGCGGCGTGGATATAGGCCTCCCAGGCGGCCGGGTCGGTGCATTGGGTGCCCGGGTGGAACGTCAGAGAGGGGATGAAACCCAGCCGCGCGACCTCGCGCAGCAGCTCGCCGGCAAGCTCGACCGTGGCGCCGAACTTGGCGCCGAAGTTGTAGGCCGCGCCCTGCACCGGCAGCTTGAAGCGCACCGAGATCTCGCAGCCTTCGGCGGGCACAAGCTCGGCGAGCTTCTTCAGCTCGGAATGGCTGTCGACGGAATAGGAGGTGACGCCCATCTCGACGGCCACGGCAATTTCACTGCGCGCGCGCACCGGGTTGTTGTAATGCAGCGCCGCCTCGGGCACGAGGCGCCGGATCATGCGGATCTCGTCGGGCGAGGCCACGTCGAAGCCGCGAACCCCGGCCGCGGCCAGGTTCTCGATGACGATCTCGTTCGGGTTCGACTTCACCGCATAGGTGACAAGCCCCGGGAAGCCGTCGATGAAGCGCCGGGCGGTCGCCTGAAGGACCGCGGGCGAAAAGAACATGACCGGGCTATCCGGTTCGTTTTTAACAAGAAACTCGGACGGCGTCGTCCAGATCGTTTTCGAGAGCCCCATCGGCCTGCCCTTTCTTTTCCTGCCAACAGAGCGCAGAAGTCCACCGCCTGGCAAAACCAGTTCGGAGAACATGCGCGGTCCACCAAACCAGGCCAGGTGCGTATGAGCCGCCCTTTTCCTGAAAACGAAGTGTCCTGCATATGCGTGACAACTTCACCGATGAAAAGAGTTGATTTGTGCGAAATCCCCGGCATTTTGACGAAAGGAGGCGGCACATTGATGGATGACCTGGACGAGAAACTTCTGGCGGCCCTCGCGGCAGATTCGAGCACGACCACATCGCGCCTTGCACGGCGCTTCAAGGTGGCCAGATCGACCGTCCAGGCCCGGATCGAGCGGATGGAACGGTCGGGAATCATCGCCGGCTACACGGTGCGGCTTGGCAATGTGGTGCTGGCCCGGCGAATCCGCGCGACGGTCCTTTTGCAGATCGAGCCCCGCGCGGCGCCCACCATCCTTCAGCGGCTGAAGGCAATGCCCGAGGTCGAGCTTGCCCATACCACCACTGGCCGGTTCGACCTGATCCTGCAGGTCGCCGCCGAAACCACGCAGGAACTGGACGGGGTGCTGGACCAGGTGGGGGCGATCCCCGGCATCCGGACCTCGGAAAGCCTGATCCAGTTGTCGACGCGGATCGACCGGGCGGTGTAGGCCCGCCCTACCCCGCGCGCAGGTGGAAGCAGTCAACAAACGCCTGCCCCCGCGCCAGGTCGCCCTCGGCCTCCACCAACGCCCCCGCGGTTTCGGCCAGCGGGCGCGGGCCATAGACCACCGCCGCCATCGCATTGGCCGCCCCTGCCAGCCGAAGGTCGCCTGCCCAGCTGTCGGCGCGCACCACGCGGTAGCCGCCCTCCTGCATCCGCACCGTGAACAGATCGGCCCCCAGCCGGAACCCCACCGTCAGCGCCAGGTCGGGCGCTGGTCGCACCACCGCCTTCATGGAAAGCATCAGCGCCACGGGGCTGATGAACTGTCGCGGGTCATGCCCCGGCATCGCGGCGCCCCACCGGCAAAGCGCGGCGAGCACCGGCCACAGCGCCTCGCCCGCCGGGGTCAGGGTGTACACCGCCACCTCGGCCGGGGGCGGCAGCACCGCGCGGGCCACGACGCCCGCCGCCTCCAGCTCCTGCAATCGCCGGCTCAGGATGTTCGCGCTCAGCCCCGGCAGCCCGGCCCGCAGCGCCTGGAACCGCCGCGGGCCCAGCATCAGTTCGCGCACCACAAGCAGCGCCCAGCGCTCGCCCACCACGTCCAGCGCATGGGCGGCGATGCAGCCTTCCTGATAGCTGCGACGGGGGGTGTCATCTACGGTAGTCATTAATCACAACATATAAGTTGTTTTTTGCAACTGACAACGGCACCGTGGTCGCATCCGACTCGGACAGGAGGCAGACATGACCGCATCGGACCACGGCACCCCCTGCTGGTATGAACTGATGACCCCGGCGCTGGACGGCGCGCAGGCGTTCTACGCGGGGCTGCTCGGCTGGCAGATCGCCGGGGCCGGGATGCCAGATTTCGATTACCGGCTGGCATCCGCCGCGGGCAGCATGGTTGCGGGCATGTTCGCGCTGGAAGGAACGGGCATCCCGCCGCACTGGCTGATCTATTTCACGGTCGACGACGCCGATGCCACTGCTGCGGCCGCGACCGCCGCCGGGGGCGGCGTCTACAAGGCCCCGGCCGACATTCCCGGCACCGGCCGCTTTGCCGTGCTGGCCGATCCGCAGGGCGCGCCCTTCGGCATCCTCCAGCCGCTGCCCGGCGGCCAGGGCGGCGCCTTCGACCAGATGAAGCCCGGCCATGGCAACTGGAACGAGCTGCGCAGCCCCGACCCGGCCGCGGCGCTGGCCTTCTATGGCAAGCTCTTCGGCTGGACCGAAAGCCGGCGGATGGATATGGGGCCGATGGGTTTCTATCACCTGCTGAACCACCGCGGTATCGACATCGGGGGGGTCTTCGCCCCCGGCCCTGAGGTTCCGGCGCATTGGCTGCCCTATTTCGGCACCCCCTCGGCCACCGCCGCCATGGCGCAGATCGCGGCCAGCGGCGGCACCGTCACCCGCGGCCCGGATGAGGTGCCCGGCGGCGCCTTCACCGTGCAGGCGACCGACCCGCAGGGCGTGGCCTTCGCGCTGGTCGGCGGGAAATAGCGCCGTGGCCGCACTGACCCGCCCCCGCATGGTCACCTGCCTCTGGTTCGACGGCACCGCCCGCGCCGCGGCCGAATTCTATGCCGCGACCTTCCCAGACAGCGCGGTGGGCCGCGTGATGGCCGCCCCTGCCGACACCCCCTCGGGCCCAGCGGGAACCGAACTGACGGTGGAATTCACCCTGATGGGCCAGCCCTTCCTGGGGCTGAACGGCGGGCCGCAGGTCCCGTTTACCGAGGCCGTCTCGTTCCAGGTGCTGACCGACAGCCAGGCGGAAACCGACCGGCTCTGGGCTGCGATCACCGGCAACGGCGGGCAGGAAAGCGCCTGCGGCTGGTGCAAGGACCGCTTCGGCCTGAACTGGCAGATCACCCCCCACGCGCTGATCGCCGCGATCTCCGATCCCGACCCCGCCGCCGCCCGCCGGGCGATGCAGGCGATGATGACCATGCGCAGGATCGACATCGCCGCCATCGAGGCCGCGCGGGCGGGCGGCTGAGCCCCGGCGCCGCTGGCCCGCGCCCATCCGCGCACCGCCCCTTGGCCTTTTCGCCTTCGGAAGCTATCAGGACCCGACAGATTGGGGATCGATGATGCCGATGGAAAAGACCTTCGACGCCGCCGCGGCCGAGCCGCGCCTCGCCGCCGCCTGGGAGGCGGCCAACGCCTTCGCCGCCGGCGCCAATGCGCGCCCCGGCGCCGAACCGTTCTGCATCATGATCCCGCCGCCCAACGTGACCGGCAGCCTGCACATGGGGCATGCCTTCAACAACACGTTGCAGGACATCCTGACCCGCTGGCACCGGATGCGCGGCTTCGACACGCTCTGGCAGCCGGGCACCGACCACGCGGGCATCGCGACCCAGATGGTCGTGGAACGGGAACTGGCGAAAACCAACCAGCGCCGCACCGATTTCACTCGCGAGGATTTCACCCGGCTGGTCTGGGAGCAGAAGAAGAAATCCCGCGGCAACATCATCGGCCAGTTGAAGCGCCTCGGCGCCTCCTGCGACTGGAGCCGCGAGGCCTTCACCATGTCCGGCGCCCCCGGCGCCCCGGATGGCGAGGCGGGCAACTTCCACGATGCCGTCATCAAGGTCTTCGTGGAGATGTACAACAAGGGCCTGATCTACCGCGGCAAGCGGCTGGTGAACTGGGACCCGCATTTCGAAACCGCGATCAGCGACCTCGAGGTGGAACAGGTCGAGGTGAACGGCAACCTCTGGCGCCTGCGCTACCGGCTGGCCGACGGGGTCAGCTATGAACACCCCGTGGCCTTCGACGACGAGGGCCGCGCAACCGAATGGGAAACGCGCGATTACCTGGTGGTCGCCACCACCCGGCCCGAAACCATGCTGGGCGATACCGGCGTGGCGGTGCATCCCGATGACCTGCGCTACCGCCACCTGATCGGGCGCCATGTCGTGATGCCGGTCACCGGCCGCCGCATCCCGATCGTGGGCGACGCCTACGCCGACCCCGACAAGGGCACCGGCGCGGTCAAGATCACCCCGGCGCATGACTTCAACGACTGGGGCGTGGGAAGCCGCACGGGCCTGCGCGTCATCAACGTGATGGACACCCGCGCTGCCATCGCGCTGCGTGACAACGCCGATTTCGCCGAAGGCTGCCCGGCCGAGATGGTCGCCGCCGCAATCGAGATGTTCCACGGCCGCGACCGTTACGAGGTGCGCGAGGCCATCGTGACGCTGGCGCGCGATGACGGCTGGCTGGACGGCATCGACGCCGACCGCCACATGGTCCCGCACGGCGACCGCTCGAAGGTCGCCATCGAGCCCTTCCTGACCGATCAGTGGTTCGTCGATACCGCCAGGATCGTCGGCCCCGCGCTGGATGCCGTGCGCGAGGGCCGCACGGTCATCCTGCCCGAACGCGACACCAAGACCTACTACCACTGGCTGGAAAACATCGAGCCCTGGTGCATCAGCCGCCAGCTCTGGTGGGGTCACCAGATTCCGGTGTGGTACGGGCCGGGTGTCGAGCCCGACGGCAAGGCCGACTATTCGACCGAGGGGCTGAAGGTCTTCTGCGGCACCACCTTTGCCGAAGTCGCCGCCCAGGCCCGCGCCTATTATGGCGTCACGTCGGTTCACGAAAAGGCCGACCTCAGCGCCGCGCTGGAAGACCAGCTTGAAAGCTTCAGCAATGCCGAAGCCTCGGTCTCGCTGTGGCGCGACCCCGACGTGCTGGATACCTGGTTCTCCTCCGGCCTCTGGCCCGTCGGCACGCTGGGCTGGCCGGAACAGACGCCGGAGCTGCAGAAATACTTCCCCACCTCGGTCCTCGTCACCGGGTTCGACATCATCTTCTTCTGGGTCGCCCGGATGATGATGATGCAGCTTGCCGTAGTGGGCGACGTCCCCTTCCGCACCGTCTACGTCCACGCCCTCGTGCGCGACGAGAAGGGCAAGAAGATGTCGAAGTCGCTCGGCAACGTGCTCGACCCGCTGGAACTGATCGACGAATACGGTGCCGACGCCGTGCGCTTTACCCTGACCGCCATGGCGGCGATGGGGCGCGACCTGAAGCTCAGCACCCAGCGCATCGCGGGCTATCGCAACTTCGGCACCAAGCTCTGGAACGCCTGCCGCTTCGCCGAGATGAACGGGGTCTGGGACGGTCACGCGACGCAAGGCGCGGCCCCGCAGCCCAGGGCCACCGTGAATCGCTGGATCGTGGGCGAAACCGCCCGCGTGCGCGAGGCGGTGGACGAGGCGCTGGGGCAATACCGCTTCGACGCCGCGGCCAACACGCTTTACGCCTTCGTCTGGGGCAAGGTCTGCGACTGGTACGTCGAATTCGCCAAGCCCCTCTTCGACGACGCGGCCACCGCCGCCGAGACGCGGGCGACGATGGCCTGGGTGCTTGACCAGTGCATGATCCTGCTGCACCCGATCATGCCCTTCGTCACCGAGGAGCTCTGGGGCCTGACCGGCCGCCGCGACAAGCTGCTTGTCCACGCCGACTGGCCCGCCTATGGCAGCGACCTGATCGACCCCGCCGCCGACCGCGAGATGAACTGGGTCATCGCCCTGATCGACGAGATCCGCTCGGCCCGCGCCCAGGTCCATGTTCCCGTGGGGCTGAAGCTCGACATGGTGCAGCTCTCGCTCGATGACGCGGGCCGCGCCGCCTGGATGCGGAACGAGGCGCTGATCCGCCGCCTGGCCCGGATCGAGACGCTGACCGAGGCCGCCACCGCCCCCAAGGGCGCGATCACCATCGCCGTGGAAGGCGGCGCCTTCGCCATCCCGCTCGAAGGCATCATCGACATCGCCGAGGAAAAGGCGCGGCTCGCCAAGGCGCTCGACAAGCTCCGGAAGGATCTGGGCGGCTTGCGCGGGCGGCTCGGCAATCCGAAGTTCGTGGCCTCCGCCCCCGAGGAGGTCGTCGACGAAACCCGCACCCTCCTGGAACAGGGCGAGGACGAGGCCGCCAAGATCGAGGCCGCACTGGCCCGCCTGGCCGAGATCGGCTGACCCCCCGCGCCGGGTGGGGCCCCCGGGGCCCTGCCCCTTGCGCCAGTCGCGCGACAGGCGCATCCTGCCGCGCGACGGAGGCACCGATGCCCGATCCCCTCAGCCGCATTGCCGAACGCCGGATCCGCAAGGCCGAGGCCGAAGGCCAGTTCCGCAACCTGCCCGGCGCAGGCAAGCCCCTGCCCGACCGCCCGGGCGATGTCTTCACCGACCCGGGCGAGGTTCTGGGCTACCGGATGATGGCCGAGGCGGGCGCCCTGCCGGAAGAATTCCGCCTGAAGGCCGCCGCCGCCGCGGCGCGCGCCCGGCTCGCCGCCGAAACCGACCCGGCCGCGCGCAAGCGGCTGATGGCCGAACTGGCCGAGGCCGAGCTGCGCCAGGCGATCGCCGAAGAGGCCCGCCGCCGCTTCATGCGCTGAGCCTCCGCCCCGCCCCCATTTTCTGTCCGCAAGTATCCCACGGGGGTGCGGGGGTGTGAAACCCCCGCATGCACCGGCGCGGCCCGCGCGCCCGGTCAGGTCACATCCGTCATCTTCAGCGGCATGTCGTCGCGCAGCGGCACGGTCTGGCGCTCGATCATCCGGTGGACCCGGGGCGGGTCCGGGCCCTGATGCAGGGCAAGGATCTTCTCGGTCAGTTCGCCATCCGCCTTGGTCCGGCGCTCCTGGTGGCGGATGTAGTCGATCCAGGTCGGCACATGGTAGCTCTCTGTCCATATCTCGGGCTGCTCCAGGTCGCGCAGCAGCGCCCATTGCCGGGCTCCGTCGCGGCGGCGGCCGCGTCGGCGCTGGCGCATCAGCGCCAGGAACGTCTCCACATCCGCCTGCGCGATCCGATAGTCGATCATCAGAAGGATCGGCCCCGAACGCGGCTGAAGGTCCAGCCGCAGCGCGGGCTCGCGCCAGCGGTCCAGCGGGTCGAGATTCAGGTTGGCATATTCCGCCATCCCCAGCCACCGCCCCACGAACACGCCCAGAAACAGCACCACCCCCGACAGGGCCAGCGCCTCGACCGGCCCGCGGGCATCCGACACGAGCCCCCACAGCCAGCTTCCCAGCGCCATGCCGCCGAAGGTGGCGGTCTGGTAGAACGACAGCGCCCGCCCCACCACCCAGCGCGGGGTGGACAACTGCACCGTCACGTTGAACAGCGACAGGGCAAGCACCCAGCTTGCCCCCGTCAGCCCCAGCGCCAGGAGGCTCAGCCAGATCGAGCGGCTGAAGGCCAGCCCCTCGACCCCCAGCGCGAAGCCCAGGAAGGCCAGTTGCACCAGCCGTTCGTTGCGCAGCCTTGCCGCCAGCCTGCTGCTCGCCACCACACCGCCGATCGCACCCAGGCCGAAGGCTCCCAGCAGCAGGCCGTAGGTCAGCGCGGTGCCCCGCAGCACATCGGCCGCCACCACTGGCAGCAGCGCCAGCACCGACGAGGCCGCCACCCCGAACAGCAGCCCGCGCGCCATCACCCGCAACAGCGCGGGCGACATCGCCACATAGCGCCAGCCCGCCGACAGCGCCGACCCCAGGCTTTCGCGCGGCAGCCGCCGCGGCTTGGTCTCGGGGCGCCAGCGCACCAGCGCCCAGACAATGGCGATGTAGCTGACCGCATTGACCGCAAAGGCCGCCCCCGCGCCGGCCGCCGCCACGATCATCCCGCCCAGCGCCGGCCCGATCGACCGCATCAGGTTGAACCCCATCGAGTTCAGCCCCACGGCGCTGCGCACCTCGTCCCGCGGCACCACATCACCGACCGAGGCCTGCCAGGCCGGGTTCGACAGCGCCCCCCCGGCGCCAATGATGAAGGTGAAGATCAGGATCACCCAGGGCGTCACCATCCCGCCGAAGGCCAGCGCCGCCAGCCCGGCAGATGCGACCAGCATGAAGCTCTGCGCCCAGATCATGACCATCCGGCGGTCGAAATTGTCGGCCAGCGCGCCCGCCAGCAGCGAAAAGACCATGTAAGGCAGAATGTTGGCCGCCTGAACCAGGGCGACCATGCCGTTCGACACGGCCAGTTCCGTCATCAGCCAGCCCGCACCCACCCCCTGGATCAGGCTGCCGAGATTCGAGATGTTGTTGCCGATCCAGAGTTCCCGGAACGTCAGGTGCCGCAGTGGCGCCAGCACCGGTGCGCGTGTCTTCGGTTGCGTCTGATCCATCGACCCTCTCCGCCTCTGCGATATGACGCCGCAGGCCGGGAAAGCTCAAGCCCTCGGCGACAGTGTCGGCGCAAATGGCCGTGCGATGGCCGGGGGGCGGGGCCGGGCGCCGCGCAAGGGGGCCCTTGCCGCACCGCCGGAAATCCGCTTCTGTCGCAGCATGACCGGCCCCCGTTTCACGCCCCTTATCGACAGCCTGCCCGCCACCGTGCCCTTCGTGGGGCCCGAAACGCAGGAACGCGCCCGCGGCCGCCCCTTCGTGGCCCGGCTGGGCGCGAACGAAAACGTCTTCGGTCCCTCGCCCCGGGCCATCGCTGCGATGCAGGCTGCGGCGGCCGATGCCTGGATGTATGGCGACCCCGAAAACCACGACCTGAAACGGGCGCTGGCGGCCCATCACGGGGTCGCACCGCAGAACATCGTGGTGGGCGAGGGGATCGACGGGCTGCTGGGCTATCTGGTGCGGCTGACGGTGGGGCCGGGCGATGCCGTCGTCACCTCGGACGGCGCCTATCCCACGTTCAACTTCCATGTGGCAGGCTTTGGCGGGGCGCTGCACAGGGTGCCCTACCGGGGCGATGCCGAAGACCCGCAGGCACTGCTGGCCCGCGCGGCCGAGGTCGGGGCGAAGCTGATCTATTTCGCCAACCCCGACAACCCGATGGGCAGCGCCCACCCGGCCGCCACGGTCGCCGCGATGGTCGAGGCGGTGCCCGACGGCAGCCTGCTGGTGCTGGACGAGGCCTATGTCGATCTTGCCCCCGACGGCACCGCGCCCGAGATCGCCGCCGATGACCCACGCGTGATCCGGATGCGCACCTTTTCCAAGGGCTACGGGCTGGCGGGCGCGCGCGTGGGCTATGCGATCGGCGCGGCGCCGCTGATCGCCGCCTTCGACAAGATCCGCAACCACTTCGGGATGAGCCGGGTCAGCCAGGCCGCGGCGCTCGCGGCGCTGGCAGATCAGCCCTACCTGTCCGAGGTGAAGGCTCGCGTCGCCCGCGCCCGCGACCGTCTGGCCGCGATTTCACGGGCAAACGGACTGGTGCCCCTGCCTTCGGCCACGAATTTCGTGACCATCGACTGCGGCGCCGACGGGGCCTTTGCCCGCCGCGTGCTGCAGGGGCTGATCGCGCGCGACATCTTCGTGCGGATGCCCTTCGTCGCCCCGCAGGACCGCTGCATCCGCGTCAGCTGCGGCCCCGATGCGATGCTCGATGCCTTTGCGGCCGCCCTGCCCGCCGCGCTGGCCGAGGCGCGCGGCTAGCGGCCCGCCACCACGGCCGCCGCGGCCTCCAGCGCGCCCGGGCCATGGGGCAGGCCCAGCGCCTTCATCCCCGCGTCCATCGCCGCCAGCGCGCCCAGCGTCATGTGGGCATTCACATGGCCCATATGCGCCACCCGGAAGAAGCCGTGATAGGCCGGGTCCTTGCTGTCGGCCATGCCCAGCCCGATCCCCAGCGTCACGCCCGCCTCGGATTCGGTCCAGCGGCGCAGCGCGGTGGCATGGGGGGCGCCAAGCCGTGCCGCGGTCACGGCATGGCTGCGCGCCGCCGGGTCGCGCACGTTCAGCGCGATCTCGGGATTGCCCGCGCCCCAGGCGTCGAACGCCGCCCAGACCGCCCGTGCCAGCGTGGCATGGCGGGCCCAGACCGCCTGAAGCCCCTCTTCATGCACGATCATCGTCAGCGCCTCGGCCAGACCGAAAAGGTGATGGGTGGGCGCGGTGCCGCAGAACAGCTGCCAGAACTCGGTCGCCCCGGCCCGCGGCGCCCAGTCCCAGTAGGGGGTGCACAGATCGCCCCCGGTGCAGCGGGCCTTGGCCCGGTCCGAGAACCACACGAAGCCAAGCCCGGGCGGCGTCATCAGCCCCTTCTGGCTGGCGGCCACCAGCACGTCCACGCCCCAGGCGTCCATCAACAGCGCGTCGCAGCCCAGCGAGGCGATGGCATCCACCGCCAGCAGCGCCGGATGCCCAGCGGCGTCGATCGCCGCGCGGATCGCGGCCACGTCGGATTTCACCGAACTGGCGGTATCCACATGCGTCATCAGGACCGCCTTGATCCGCCCTGCGGTATCGGCGCGCAGCGCCGCCTCGACCTGCGCGGGATCGGCGGCGACCGACTTGCCGAAATCCAGCATCTCGACCGTCACCCCCATCCGCCGCGCGGAATTGGCCCAGCCGTGGCCGAAGTTGCCGGTCGACAGCACCAGCGCCACATCCCCGCGCGAGAACAGGTTGGCATTCGCCGCCTCCCAGGCGCCGTGGCCGTTGACGATGTAGATCGCAACATTGCCCCGGGTGCCCGCCACCGTCTTCAGATCCACCAGAACCCGGTCGGTCAGGTCGTGCAGCGGGCCCTCGTAGATGTTCGGCGCCGCGCGGTGCATCGCGTTCAGCACCCGGTCGGGCATGACCGAGGGGCCGGGAATGGCAAGGTAAGGGCGACCGTTGGCAAGGCTCATGTTGGCTCCGATGCAGGCTGCCATCGGGTGCTAGACCCGCCTCCGGCCAAGGTCAACCGCCTGCATTGCTTGCCTGAGGGCGGCTTTCCCGCTAGACCGCGCTGACCTCTCGCGGCGGGCCCGGGTCCGCTGCCCGCCCGGAAAGGCACCGGCCCGTGACGAACGGCACCCTTCTGCGCTGGATCTGGCGCGACTACCTGCGGCCGCATCTGCCCACCCTTGCGGTGGCCCTTGTCCTGATGACGATCGAAGGCGGCACGCAGGGGGCGCTGTCCTACCTGATCCAGCCGATGTTCGACAAGG
Organism: Pseudomonadota bacterium; assembly: GCA_021845805.1. GTDB lineage: Bacteria > Pseudomonadota > Alphaproteobacteria > Rhodobacterales > Rhodobacteraceae > Solirhodobacter. Next base: position 22,541 of record JAJZVD010000018.1, read on the forward strand.
TCTTCGTCGGCGGCTCGGCCTCGGCGGTGGTCTGGGTTGCGCTGGCGGTCAGCGCGGTCTTCATCCTGCGGGCCTCGGCCAGCTTCGGGCAGCGGGTGCTGATGGCGATGGCGGGTGAACGGGTGGTGGCCGCGATGCAGCGCGACCTTCTGGCCCATCTGATGATGCTGGAGCTTGGCTTCCACCATGGGCAGTCGCCCGGTGCGCTGATCGAACGGGTGCGCGGCGATACCACCACGCTGCGCGCCTTGTGGAGCTCGATGCTGTCGGCGCTGGGGCGCGATATCGTGGCGCTGATCTCGTTGCTGGGGGTCGCCATCTCGATCGACTGGCGCTGGACGCTGATCGCCGTGGCCGGGGCACCCATCCTGGTCCTGCCGATTGTCCGGTTGCAGAAGGTCGTCCGCCGCACCAGCCGCGCGGGGCGCGAGACCGCCTCGCGCATCACCACCCGGCTGGACGAGATCTTCCACGGCATCTCCACCATCCAGCTGACGGGCACCGAGCGGCGCGAGGGCGCGCGCTTCGGCACCGACCTCAACCACTACGTCCGCGCCCAGATCCGCGCCGAGGCGGGATCGGCCGGCATCCCGGCGATGATGGACATCGTGGCGGCCATCGGCTTTGCCGGGGTGCTTGTGTACGGCGGCTTCCAGATCATCCGCGGCGAGAAGACCGTGGGCGAGTTCATGAGCTTCTTCACCGCCATCGCGCTGGTGTTCGAACCGCTGCGACGCCTGGGCGCGGTGTCGGGCGCCTGGCAGGTGGCGCGGGCCAGCCTGGAGCGGATACGGGGGCTTTTCGACGTGCGCCCCGGCATCGTCACCCCGGCCTCCCCCGCCCCCCTGCCCCGGATGCTTGGCATCGAGATGGATGCGGTGCACTTCGGCTATGGGTCCGACCCGGTGCTGCACGGCCTGAGCTTTACCGCCGAGGCAGGCAAGACCACCGCGCTTGTGGGCCCCTCGGGCGCGGGCAAGACCACCGTCTTCAGCCTGCTGACCCGGCTGGCCGACCCGCAGGGCGGCGCGGTGCGGATCGGCGGGCAGGATATCCGCACGCTGGACCTGCGCGGGCTGCGCGGGCTCTTCTCGGTCGTGTCGCAGGACACCGCGCTGTTCGACGAGACGATCCGCGACAACATCCTGCTGGGGCAAGAGGGTGTCAGCGCGGCGCGGCTGGACGAGGTGCTGGACGCCGCCCATATCCGCGATTTCGTCGCGGGGCTGCCGCAGGGGCTGGACACGCCCGCCGGGCCGCGCGGCTCGGGCCTGTCGGGCGGCCAGCGGCAGCGGGTGGCGATTGCACGCGCGCTGCTGCGCGACGCGCCGATCCTTCTGCTGGACGAGGCGACCAGCGCGCTGGACGCGGCCTCGGAAACCCATGTGCAGGCGGCGCTGGCCCGGCTGCAGAAGGGGCGCACGACGCTGGTGATCGCGCACCGCCTGTCGACCATCCGCGATGCCGACAAGATCGTGGTGATGGAACGCGGCCGGGTGGTGGACCAGGGCACGCATGAAGAGCTGATCGCGCGCTCGGGGCTTTATGCCGAGCTTTACCGCCTCCAGTTCCGCACCGAGGGCGCCACCGCCACATAGGCGGCACCCTGCGGCAACAGCGGCCAGGCCTCGGCGGGCCAAAGCCTGCGCCAGCCGCGCTCGGCGCAATGGCGGGCAAGCACCCGGCCCGGCTGCCCCGCGGCGCGTTCGAGATGGCGCAGGACCTGCCCGGTCCAGCCGGGCACCGGCACACTGAAGCGGGTGGCGATCAGCACCCATTCGCCGCCCGCCGCCTGCACCCCCTGCGCCAGCGCCTGCGCCCGGACTGCCGCGCCGCGCAACACCTGCGCCCCCGCTTCGGCCGCGATCTGCAGGGTGGCATCGGTGGACCCGCCATCCACCACGATCAGGTCGCGGATCAACCCTTCGGCCAGACCCTCGCCCAGCGCAGCCAACTGGAACGGCAGCACCGCCGCCGCGTCCCGTGTTGCCACCACCACCGAGATCGGGGCACGCATCGCACAGCTCCCTGTTGCCGCCATGATACCATCCTATATGACGGGACGACACCAAGGGGAGATCAAAATGACAGGTGAACGCGCCGAGGGCCGCCGGGTCTATCGCATCACCGGGGCCGACCGGGTGACCTTTCTGCAAGGTCTGGTGTCGAACGACGCCCGCCGCCTGGCCGATGGGCCGGTCTATGCCGCGCTTCTGACCCCGCAGGGCAAGTACCTGGCCGATTTTCTTCTGGTGCCGCAGGGCGATGCCATCCTGCTGGACGTGGCGGAAGAGCTGGCCGACGGCCTGGTGAAGCGACTGTCCATGTACCGGCTGCGCGCGGCAGTGCAGATCGAACCCACGGCGCTGCACGTCAGCCGCGGGCTTGGCGACCCGCCGCCGGGCGCCGTGGTCGATCCGCGCCACCCCGCGCTTGGCTGGCGGCGTTACGCCGAGACGCCGGGGGCCGCGCCGGTGTCGGATTGGGACGCGATCCGGGTCGCGCATCTGATCCCCGAAACCGGGATCGAGCTGATCCCGGACGAGACCTACATCCTCGAAGCCGGGTTCGAGCGGCTGCACGGGGTGGATTTCCGCAAGGGCTGCTATGTCGGGCAGGAAGTGACCGCGCGGATGAAGCACAAGACCGACCTGCGCAAGGGGCTGGCGCGGGTGGCGGTGGAGGGTGACGCAGCCCCCGGCACGCCCATCCTTGCCGATGGCAAGGAGGCGGGCATCCTGCACAGCCGGGCGGGCGACAGGGCCATCGCCTACCTGCGCTTCGACCGGGCCGAGGGGCCGATGACGGCGGGGCAGGCCACGGTGCGCTGGCTGAAAGACTAGCCCAGCGTCGCGTCGGCCAGCACGATGGCGGGCTGCAGCCCGGCCTTGGCGAAAAGCGCGGCGGAAGGCCCGTTCCAGGCCCAGTAGGTGGTGGCCCAGACGGTCGCGCCCTCGGACAGGAAACGGGCATGGGCGGCCGCAAGCAGCGCCGTGCCGATGCCGCGCCGGCGCGCCCCTTCGGCCACGGCGACATGGTGCACGAAGCCGCGCACCCGCGCGCAGCGCAGCGCGTCGGCCGTCACCTCCTGCCGCTCGCAAAGCGTGTAGCCCAGCGCCTGCCCCCCGGCCTCGGCCAGAAGGCAGAACCAGCCGGGGCGGGCGATCTGTTCGGCCAGATGGGCCGCGACATCCGCCGCGGCGCCCCGACCGTGAAACACATCCGGCCGCGCGGCGACATGCAGGTCATGCAGGGCCGCATGCAGGGGCAGCAGCAGTGCCGCCTCTGACGGGGCAAGGGCGCGGATCAGGGGCGCGCCCGGCATGGCCTAGGCCCGCTCGGAATATTCCATCAGTTCGGTATGGACGATGACATCCTCGTCCGGGCCCACGAAGGGCGGCACCATGATCCGAACGCCGTTGTCGAGGATGGCGGGCTTGAAGCTTTTCGAGGCGGTCTGGCCGTTCTGCACGGGCTCGGTTTCCACGACACGGCAGGTCACCTTCTGCGGCAGCTTCAGCGACAGCGCCTCGTCCCCGAAATACTGCACCTGCGCCTTCATCCCGTCTTGCAGGAACGGACGACGGTCGCCCAGCAGGTCGGCCGACAGCTCGATCTGCTCGAAAGTGTCGGTGTCCATGAACACCAGCATCCCGTCGGTTTCATACAGGAACTGCTGCTCGCGGATTTCCAGATCCACCAGTTCCACCTTGTCTTCCGAACGGAAGCGTTCGTTCAGCTTGCGCCCGTCGCGCAGGTTCTTCATCTCGACCTGCGCGAAGGCGCCGCCCTTGCCGGGCTTGACGTGGCTGACCTTCACGGCGCCCCAGAGGCCCCCGTCGTGATCGAGCACGAAGCCCGGCTTGATCTCGTTACCGTTGATCTTGGGCATGAGTGAAAACCTTGCCAAAAGGTTGAATGCAGCGAAGGCGCACCTATATCTTGCTGCGCCCCGCGAGGCAAGGCGACGAAATACAGTGGATGCCGCGACGAGCCATGCTAAGCCTGCATGGCGGGCATTCCTTCTGAGGAATACCGAATCGGCGCGAAAACGCCATATTCGCGACACGCCAAAATTCGCAAGAGCAAGAAAAAAAGGACCAACGCATGGCCGATTTCGTCGATGGCACCGCTTTCAATCACGAACAGGGGCAGCGCGCCCGCAAGCTGTTCGCCGCCGTCGTGCTGGCCGCGTTGGATGACGCGATCGCCGACGACAAGAAATACGGCAACGGGCCGGAACAGATCGCCCGCTGGGCGCGCTCGCGCGACGGGCGCGAGGTTCTGTCCTGCGCCGGGATCGACCCGAACGAGCGTGTGGTGAAGGGCCTGATGGAATTCGTGTCCAAGGGCGTGCGCACTTCGGTCGCGCTGTCGCGCGAGGAAAGCGAACGCCGCCACGCGCTGGAAATGGATCAGGCCGAAGCCGCCTGAGATCCGGCGATCCGGCACACCGCGACGCGCCCGTCCCCGGGCGCGTCTTGCGTTTGAGGGGGCAGCATGGCGCGCGCGCTGATGATCCAGGGCACCGGGTCGGATGTGGGGAAATCCACATTGGTCGCGGGCCTTGCGCGCGCCTTTGCCCGGCAGGGCCTGCGGGTGCGTCCCTTCAAGCCGCAGAACATGTCCAACAACGCCGCCGTCACCGCCGACGGGGGCGAGATCGGCCGCGCCCAGGCGCTGCAGGCCCGCGCGGCGGGGGTGGCCCCTTCGGTCCACATGAACCCGGTCCTGCTGAAACCCGAAAGCGATACCGGCGCGCAGGTGATCGTGCAGGGCCGCCGGGCAGGCAGCCTTCTGGCTGCCGACTGGATGGGGAAGAAGCCCGACCAGCTGCCCGCCGTGATGGACAGCTTTGCCCGCCTTGCCGCCGAGGCCGATCTTGTGCTGGTGGAAGGCGCGGGCAGCCCCGCCGAAACCAACCTGCGGGCAGGCGACATTGCCAACATGGGCTTTGCCGCCGCCGCGGGCGTGCCCGTGGTGCTGGTGGGCGACATTGACCGCGGCGGGGTGATCGCGCAACTTGTGGGTACCCATGCGGTGCTGGCACCCGGCGATCTTTCGATGATCCGCGGCTTTGCGGTGAACAAGTTCCGCGGCGACCCGCGCCTTTTCGACGCGGGGATGGACGAGATCGCGCGGCGCACCGGCTGGGCGCCCCTTGGTCTGGTGCCGTGGTTCCGCGACATGTGGAAACTGCCCGCCGAAGACGCGGTGGACCATGTGCGGCGCAATGCGGGCGCGGTGAAGGTCGCGGTGCCGCTGTTGTCGCGCATCGCGAACTTCGACGACCTCGACCCCTTGCGCCTTGAGCCGGGGATCAGCGTCGAGATCGTGCCGCCCGGCCGCCCCCTGCCCGGCGATGCCACGCTGGTGCTGATCCCCGGCAGCAAGGCCACGCTGGCCGACCTTGCCTTCTTCCGCGCGCAGGGTTGGGATGTGGACCTGGCCGCCCACCGCCGCCGTGGCGGGCATGTGCTGGGCCTCTGCGGCGGCTACCAGATGCTTGGCCGCAGCGTGGCCGACCCGGAGGGGATCGAAGGCCCCGCGGGCGCGGCGGCGGGGCTGGGCCTGCTGGACGTGGACACGGTGATGAGCCCGCAGAAACAGGTGGGCGCGCGCGTGGGGCTGGCTGACGGGGTGCCGGTGACGGGCTACGAAATCCACATCGGCCGGACCGAAGGCCCCGACCGGGCGCGCGGCTGGGTCACGCTGGATGGCGCGCCCGAAGGCGCGCAAAGCGCCGATGGCCGGGTGCGCGGCACCTATCTGCACGGGATCTTCGGCAGCGACGGGTTCCGGCGCGGCTATCTGGCGCGGCTGGGCGCCAGCGCCGACGGGCCGGATTACGAGGCCGAGGTAGAGCGCACGCTGGATGCCCTGGCCGACCATCTGGCGCGGCACATGGACCTGCCGCGCCTTCTGTCATTGGCCGCGGCAGTCTGACTATTCGAAAGCCTTGGCCGCCAGTGCGCGGTTGATTTCCGATCGCACCAGCTTGCGCACGTTGCGGGTGATGCGCTCGCCCAGAACGCCTTGCAGTTCTTCGCGGATGATGTCGCGGATCAGGTCGCGCAGGGCGTCCTCGTCCAGCACGTCCTCGCCGGGCTCTTCCAGCAGGTCTGGCGCGGTCTCTGCCTCCTCGCCCGCACCCGGGGCGCGGGCGGGCGAGGAGAGGGTGTGGGGGGCGTCCTGCCAGTCCATCGGATCGGGGTCTGCGGCCGCCTCGGCCTCGGGCTGCCAGTCTTCGGCGGCAACCGCCCGCAGCGGGGGCTCTGCCCCGGCGCCGTCGTCGTGCTCGGTCTCGGCGGCGAAGATCATCGGCGCGGGCGCGGATTCGGGCTCTTCGGTGCCATCGGGGTCCCAGTCCTCGCCGCGGCGGGCGACGGCGGCTTCCAGCACGGCCACCCGCGCACCCAGCCCGCGATCGTCGGCGGGGGCGGCATCCTCCTGCCTGGCCACGCGAAAATCAGATGTCAGCACCAGCCGTTCGGCTGCGGCAGGCCCCGGGCGCGCGGGTGCGCGCGTCTCTTCGGATACCAGCCGCCTGATGGAGGAAAGAACATCCTCGATATCGCGCGAGGTCATGCGGTCGGACATTGGCGTCCCCTTGTTGTCTGCTCGGCGCCAAGTGTAGCGCCGAAGCAGAGGCCGCACAACACGCGCGGGGGGTCAGTTCTTGCCCAGGCTCTTCATGATCCGGTCCAGCGCCGCGCCCTGCGGGCTCATCGCCGCGGGGGCCTTGCTGACCACGTTGTAATAGGCGGCCGGGTCGTAGGACGGCACACCAAGCTTCAGATGGTCTGCGGTCAGCAGGCCCATCGACGACAGCAGCGAATAGACCGCGACATACTGGTTCGTCTGCGCCGTTACCAGCGCCACCTTGGCGTTCAGCAGCGTCTGTTCGGCGGTCAGCACATCCAGCGTGGTGCGCGAGCCAAGCTTGGCCTCTTCCTTGACGCCGTCAAAGGCCACCTGCGCCGCGCGGACCTGTTCCTGGTTGGCGGCAATCGAGGCGCGGGCAACCGACAGCTGCGCCCAGGCGTTGCCCACACCCTGCGTCACCGTCACGGTGGTCTGCATCAGCGCGGCCTTCGACTGGTCGCTGGTCGCCGCGGCCTGGCGGTAGACCGACGACAGTTGCCCGCCATAGTAGATCGGCTGGGTCATCGTGACGGACAGCTGTTCGGCCTTGTTGCTGCCGGTATCGGTTCCGATCTGGGCCTTTGCCGCCACCGAGGGGCCGATGCTTGCCGCGGCACGCTTCACGCCATATTCGGCGGCCGCAACCTGGTGCTGCGCCGACAGGATCGACGGATGGGTGCGGGTGGCGATGGCCTCGGCTTCCGACAGCGACGCGGCGGTCGCCGGTTCACGCGGCGGGGAAGACAGCGCGCCGGGATAGGCACCGGTCGCGGCCTTGTAGGCTTCGCGTGCCACTGCAAGGCTGCCCTGCGCCGACACCAGCCCCGCCTGCGAGGCGGCCAGCGCGGCCTGCGCCTGGGCCACATCGGTCTTCGTGACCTCGCCCACGTCGAACTTGTCCTGCGTGGCCTTCAGTTCCTGCTGCAGCACGTTGACGTTGTTCTGCTGCAGCGAGACCGTCTGGCTGGCCTGCAAGACGCTCATGTAGGCGCTGACGGCGCCCAGCAGCACCTGCTGTTCCACCCCCACCAGGCTTTCGCGCGTGGCCAGAACGGTTTCCTTGGCAGCCTCGATGGCATTGCGGGTCCGCCCGCCGTCATAAAGCGTCAACGAGCCGGTCAGCGCGAGCGTGCCGTAAAGGTTGTTTCCCAGCGTCGAGTTCGTCGCGGGGTTCTGCGCCAGCCCCTCGGCCACGAAGGCGATGACGGGGCGCAGCGCGGCGACAGACTGGGCCACGCCCTCGTCGGCGGCGCGCAGCACGGCGCGGTTCTGGTCAAGCAGGTGCGAATTGCGATACGCCATCACCAGCGCATCGGTCAGTGTTTCGCCATGCGCCAGCGGCGCAACAAGGCTGGCGGCCGTTGCAACCGCCGCGATCTGCCGGAACTTACGACCTGCCATTCCTGTTCTCCTGCTCGTTTGCTTTTTCTTTTATGTTCTTAAAGTGTGAAGGCTCTTTTCGCCTCGAAGCCCGGCAGCACCGGCGCGCTTGCGTTGAAGGCAAACCGCCAGGTGATGATGCCATCGATCTTGTGGCCGATCCGGCAGGTGCCAAGGGCGCCGTCCTGGAACAGCGCACCGACGCGGCCGCCTTCCTTGAGCTGCGCGGCGATCGCGTCGGGAAGCTGTTCGATCGCGCCCTGGATGGTGATCACGTCATAGGGGCCGTCCGCGGGCGCCCCGGCCGACAGCGCGGCCTCGCGCAGCGTGACGCCTTCGGCCGACAGCGCCTTGCGCGCGCCCGCCGCCAGCGCGGGATCGGATTCGACACCCACCACGGCGCCGCCCAGCCGGGCGATCACGGCCGCCGAATAGCCCAGGCCGCAGCCGATATCGAGCACCCGCTCGTCGGGCTGAATGTCCAGCGCATCCAGCATCTTGGCCAGCGTGCGGGCTTCCAGCACCACGCGCCCGGCCGCAAGGGTCACGTTTTCCCCCACATATGCCGCCTCGCGGCTTGCGGGCGGAACGAACGCCTCGCGCGGGATGGCCAGCATGGCCTCGATGATGGGGAATTTGGTCACGTCGGAAGGGCGTACCTGCGTATCCACCATCATCGTGCGGCGCAGCGCGAAGTCGGTCATGTCTGAACTCACCGGTCTAGTTTCGCTTGCGAATGTCTTGCCACAGAACGCAGGGCTCGGCAACTGCGGGACTGTGCAAGGATTGCAAACGTGGCATGTGCGGAACAGCTTGCGTGCCCCCGGGTCTTGGTATAGTTCCATCCCCGGCCGCGGCGAGTTGGCGGAGAGGTTACGCAGCGGATTGCAAATCCGTGAAGACCGGTTCGATTCCGGTACTCGCCTCCACGGCCCCTTCCCTGTATTGGTTCCGCGTGCCAGCGACACCGCGTCAGGTAGCACCAAACCGGCACATCGTGCCGGTCTGGTGAACTGCGACGGCTGCCGGACGCGATGCGCGCGCCCGCCGCCTCAGTAGCCTGTGGGGAACAGCAGGACCTTCGCCGTGCGGGCCAGGATCGACAGGTCGCAGACAAGGCAGACCTCGCGGTTGTAGCGCAGGTCAAGCTCGACCCGCTCGTCATAGGTCACGTCGTTGCGGCCAGACACCTGCCATTTGCCGGTGATGCCCGGCCGCAGTTCCAGATAGGCCCATGCGGCACTGCCATAGCGGGCCAGCTCGTCGCGCACGATCGGGCGGGGGCCGACAAGGCTCATGTCGCCTTTCAGCACGTTGAACAGTTGCGGCAGTTCGTCCAGCGAGGTCTTGCGCAGGAACCGCCCCAGCCTTGTCACCCGCGGGTCGTCCTTCAGCTTGTGGCTGTCGTCCCACTCGCGGCGCGCCTCGGGATCGCTGGCCAGAAGATCCTCGAGCAGCGCCTCGGCGTTCACCGCCATGGTGCGCAGCTTGTAGCAGACGAAGGGCTGGCCGCCGCGGCCCAGGCGCTGGTGGCCGTAGATCCCCGGGCCGCCATCGCGGCGGACCAGGACAAAGAGAACGGCGATGACCGGAAGCAGCAGCGGCAACAGCACGACCGCCAACACGATGTCCAGCCCGCGCTTGAAAAAACGATTGTAAATCGATTGGCCATTCCCGGAAGCTGCGACCGGAAATTCCGAGGTAATGTCTCTGGCGTTCATGGTCATGGGGCTGTCCCTCACAGTCTTTCGTCTGTGCGATCGCGCGCCTGTCGGATCCCTTGCGACCCGACGCACGCATTTAATTGCTTGGCGCCGCCCCATTTACGGGCGCCCAGCATCTTTCTCGTTACCCGCGGGTCGATCCCGCTACACACCGCGCGATCGTTTACCATGCCCAGCACAAACCACTCACCCCCGGCGTGCATACGCCACGCCACTCTTGTCGCCCAACGTGCAGCGCGCCCACCCCGGAGCGGCCCCTGCACGGCCTACCACTGGCCCAACGCGGACCAGAACACCACCATTCCCACCAACCGTGGCACGCGCCCCTGGCAACTGCCCGCAAAAGCGGCCGAACCGAGGGGACGCGCCCAGAACGTCAGCGACGGACCTTAGCGGGGTTTCGGCGATTCTCAAGCCCGGGGGACGCCTTGCGGCGGATTTCTACCCGGGGTTGTGTCATCTTCGCCCCGGCGTGGCCCGGATGCCGACAGTTTGAGTGGCGGAAAACCGCCGCGGGGAAGCGCGGCCTTTTCTTGGCCCGCGTCCACGTCTAGGATGCCCGCGACAGCGCAAGGGCCGAGCAGCCGGTGCTGTCTGTTCGGGCAGGACGACGTGGGCAGGGCCGGGCACGGCCAACAAAGCGCGGCAATGGAACCGCGCGGTATGGGGGCAAGAATGGTTAAGGCAAGGATCGGGAAACTGAGCCTGCTGCTGGGTACGGCGCTTTTGCTGGGAGGCTGCCAGGAGGGCACCTCGCCCCTCGGCTTCCTCAAGAGCAAGCCCGCCGACGGCGCCGTCGCGGCCGCCTCGGCCGACAGCAGCACCGTGAAGGTGGTTGACCGCGACGTTGAAGCGCCCGACGTGTTCCAGACCACCGACAAGGGCCTGTGGGATGGCCGCCCCTCGCTGGGCGGGGTCTGGGTTGCAGCCCCCGACGTGAAGGAGCCCGAGCGGGTGATCATCCGCAACCCGGCCAACGGCAAGTTCATCATCGGCGCCCTGTTCCGGCGCGAGCGGCTGAACCCTGGTCCGCGGCTGCAGTTGTCGTCGGACGCCGCCGAGGCGCTGGGGCTTCTGGCCGGACAACCCGCCACCATCAAGGTCACCGCGCTGCGCCGCCAGGAAGGGCCTGCGCCCGCGCCTGACGCAAAGAACCCCAAGCTCGACACCAACGAGGCGATCCAGGCCAAGCCGATCGGCGACATCACCGCCAAGGCCAGTGCCGCGATCGACAAGGCCGCGGGCAGCAAGCCTGCTCCGGCGAGGCCGGGTGCCGCGCCGATGCGCCCGGTGGCGGCGGGCACGGCGGCCCCCGCGCCCGCTGCGGCCCCTGCCCCGGTCAGCACCGCGGCGGCAGGCACGGCCAGGCCCACGGCCGGGTCGGAAAAGGCGATGCTTCAGATCGGCATCTTCTCGGTCGAGGATAACGCGAAGCGCGCCGCCAAGGTACTGAAGGGCAAGGGCCTGGCCTCGTCGGTGGTCAAGGAGGAAAGTCAGGGCAAGGCGCTGTGGCGCGTTCTGATCGGGCCGACCGACGCCACCGGCCGTGACGCCGTTCTCGCGAAAGTGAAGGCGCTCGGCTTCGCCGATGCCTATTTCGTCACGAAGTAATCCAGGATCGGACCTCGCCCGCCAATGACCTTCCGCCTGCTTCCCCCGTTCGCCGCCCTTGCCACGCTGCTGGCCGCGCTGCCCGCAGCCGCATTCGACACGCTGGCGCAGGCCGCCTATGTGGTCGATGTGAACACCGGCACCGTGCTTCTGAACAAGGACGGCGACACCGCCATGCCGCCGGCGTCCATGTCCAAGCTGATGACGATCGACCTGCTGTTCCAGGCGCTGGCGGATGGGCGGGTGACGCTGGATACCACCTTCCCGGTCTCGACCAAGGCCAAGAGCATGGGCGGATCGACCATGTTCCTGAACGAACGCGACCGGCCCACGGTGGACCAGCTGATCCAGGGCATCATCGTGCTGTCGGGCAACGATGCCTGCGTGACGGTGGCCGAAGGATTGGCCGGGTCCGAGGACGCTTTCGCCGAGCAGATGAACGCACAGGCAAAGAAGCTGGGGCTGGCGAATTCGCATTTCGCCAATGCCTCCGGCTGGCCCAACCCCGGCCAACTGATGAGCATGCATGACCTTGCCACCCTTGCCATGCACATCATGAAGACCTATCCGCAATACTGGCACTACTTCTCGATCGAGAACTTCGCCTATGACGGGCGGGCCCCGGCGAACCAGGAAAACCGCGATCCGCTCTTGGGCAAGTATCCCGGCGCCGACGGGATGAAGACCGGACATACCGAGGCCTCGGGCTACGGGCTTGTGGGCACGGCCAAGCAGGGCGACCGCCGGGTTCTGGTGGTGATGAACGGGCTGCCCACCATGGCCTCACGCGGGACCGAGGGGGAAAAGCTGCTGAACTGGGCCTTCCACCAGTTCGCCGAAAAGACGGTGGCGAAGAAGGATGCGCCCGTGGCCGAGGCGCCGGTGTGGCTGGGCCAGAAGCGCACCGTGGCGCTGGTTCCCGCGGCAGATGCGACCATCCTGATGCCGGTCACGGCAGGCTCCACGGTGGATGCGAAGGTGGTCTACAGCAGCCCGGTGAAGGCACCCGTGAAAGCCGGGCAGCAACTGGCCGATCTGGTCATCAGCCAGCCCGAGATGGCCGACCGCCACATCCCCTTGGTCGCGGCGACCGACGTGGCGCCCGCCGGGTTCCTGGGCCGGGTGAAGACCGCGGTCGCGGTGCTCTGGCGCGACTTCGGCGGGGCGGCGGCGACCGAGTGAGCGGGGCCGCGCGGGGCGCGTTCATCAGCTTCGAGGGCATCGACGGCTCGGGCAAGTCGACCCAGGCGCGCCGTCTGGCAGATCATCTGCGGGCCAGCGGCCGCGACGTGGTGCTGACGCGCGAGCCGGGCGGATCGCCCGGTGCAGAGGACATCCGGCGCCTGGTGCTGGAAGGCGACCCGGACCGCTGGTCGGCGGAAACCGAGATCCTGCTGTTCACCGCCGCGCGGCGCGACCATCTGGAAAAGACGATCCGCCCGGCGCTGGCCGCGGGCAAGGTGGTCATCACCGACCGTTTCGCGGATTCCACCCGGCTCTATCAGGGCATCACCCGCGGCGACCTGCGCGGCGTGGTGGACCGGCTGCACAGCCTGATGATCGGGGTGGAACCCGACCTGACCTTCATCGTCGACATGGACCCCGCCGAAGGCCTGCGCCGCGCGCTGGCCCGGCGCGGGGCCGAGGAGCGCTTCGAAAGCTTCGGCGAGGCGCTTCAGGTGCGGATGCGCGACGGCTTCCTGGCGCTCGCGGCCGAGTTTCCCGCCCGCTGTGTGGTGATCGACGGCGCACGCAGCGTCGAGACCGTGGCGGCCGACATCGCCGCCGTCGCGGCGCGGCGGCTGGCATGAGCGAGGATCTGGAACCCGACCGCGTCGACGGCGCGCCGCATCCGCGCGAAACCGCCGTGCTGCGCGGTCATGCGGCAGCCGAGGCGGCGTTTCTCGATGCCTTCACTGCGGGCCGGTTGCACCACGGCTGGCTGATCACCGGGCCGCGCGGGGTGGGCAAGGCCACACTGGCCTGGCGGATCGCGCGCTTTCTGCTGGCAACACCCGAAGATGATGGCGGCCTGTTCGGCGGCCCGCCGCCGCCCGCCTCGCTGGAGGTGGCGCCCGATCACCCGGTCGCGCGGCGGCTTGCGGCGCTGTCAGAGCCGCGGCTGAAGCTGATCCGGCGCAGCGTCGATGACAAGACCGGGCGGCTGCGCAGCGTGATCGGGGTCGATGACGTGCGCGCGCTGAAGGATTTCTTTCACCTATCGGCCGCGGATGGCGGGCGGCGCGTCGTCATCGTCGATCCGATGGACGAGATGAACCCGAATGCCGCCAACGCGCTGCTGAAGGAACTGGAGGAGCCGCCGAAAGGCGCCACCCTTCTTCTGGTGGCCCATCAGCCGTGGCGGCTGCTGCCCACCATCCGCTCGCGCTGCCGCGAATTGCGGCTGGGACCGCTCGATACCGCCGAGATGGCCGGGGCGCTGAGCGCCGCGGGGGCCGACGGCGCCGATGCCGCCGCGCTGGCCGAACTTGCGGGCGGATCGGTGGGCGAGGCGATCCGGCTGGCCAATCTTGATGGCGTGGCGGCCTACCGGGCGCTGGTCGCGCTTTTTGACGGGATGCCGCGCATCGACCGGCCCAAGGCGCTGGCCCTGGCCGACGCGGGCGCGCAGCGCGGCGCCGAGGCGCGCTTCGATCTGATCGCGACGCTGATCGAAACCTTCCTGGCCCGCGCCGCACGCACCGGCAGCCTGGGCGCCCCCCCGCCCGAGGCGGTCCCGGGCGAGGCCGCGGTTCTGGCCCGCCTGGCGCCCGATCCGCGGGCCGGGCGCGTTCTGGCAGAACTGCAGCAGACGCTGGGCGCCCGGATGCGCGGGGGCAAGGCGGTCAACCTTGACCCTGCCGCGCTTCTGCTCGATACCCTCGTCAAGATCGAAGAAACGGCGGCCCCGCTGTCCGCCCGCTGAGGCCAGATGACACCCGAAATCGTCGACAGCCACTGCCACCTCGACTTCCCGGATTTCGAGGGGGAACGCGATGCGATCATCGCCCGCGCGCTGGCGGCGGGGGTAACGCGCATGGTCACGATCTGCACGCGACTGGATCAGGCGCCGAACGTGCGCGCCATCGCGGATGGGAACCCCGCGGTGTTCTGGGCGGCAGGCGTCCATCCGATGCGGGCAGGCGAAGAGCCACAGGTCAGCGTGGAAACGCTGGTGGATCTGGCGCGCCACCCGAAGATGGTCGGGATCGGCGAAACCGGGCTCGATTACCACTACACGCCCGACAGCGCGCCCGCCCAGCGGCAAAGCCTGCTGACCCATATCGAGGCCGCGCGCCGGACGGGGCTGCCGCTGATCATCCACGCGCGGGATGCAGATGACGACATGGCACGCATCCTGACAGAAGAACACCGCGCCGGCGCCTATTCCTGCGTGATGCACTGCTTCTCGTCCTCGGCCGCGCTTGCCCAGGCCGCGCTGGGGCTGGGCTTCTACCTGTCGATGTCGGGCATCGCGGCCTTCCCCAAGTCGGCCGAGTTGCGGGCGATCTTCGCCGCGGCGCCGCTGGACCGGATCCTGGTGGAAACCGACAGCCCCTATCTGGCCCCCCCGCCCCACCGCGGGCGGCGCAACGAACCGGCCTACACGGCCCATACCGCCAAGGTCGGCGCCGAGGTCTTCGGGATCACCTACGAGGCCTTCGCCCGCGCCACCTCGGCCAACTTCGACCGGCTGTTCGCCAAGGCGGCGGCCTTCGCAAAGGCGGCATGATGGACCGGCTTGTGTTCACCATCCTGGGCTGCGGATCGTCGGGCGGGGTGCCGCGGCTGGGCGGGCACTGGGGTGCCTGCGACCCGAAGAACCCCAAGAACCGCCGCCGTCGTTGTTCCCTGCTGATCGAGCGGCACGGCGCGGGCGGGATCACCCGGGTGCTGATCGACACCACGCCCGACATGCGCGACCAGCTTCTGGATGCAGGCGTGGGCGAGCTTGACGCCGTGGTCTACACCCATTCCCATGCCGACCATGTGCATGGCATCGACGACCTGCGCCAGATCGTGTTCAACATGCGCAAGCGGCTGCCGGTCTGGGCCGACGGGCCCACGCAGGATGCGCTGCTGTCGCGCTTCGGCTATGCCTTCGCCCAGCCCGAGGGCTCGCCCTATCCGCCGATCCTCGACATGCACACCATCCACGGGCCGCTGACGGTGCAGGGCGCGGGCGGGCCGGTGACGCTGACGCCGTTCAAGGTCAGCCACGGGGCGATCGACGCGCTGGGGTTCCGCATCGCGGGGCTGGCCTATCTGCCCGACGTGATCGAGATCTACCCCGACGCCTGGCCCGTGCTGGAGGGGCTGGACTGCTGGGTGCTCGACGCGCTGCGCCGCACGCCCCATCCGACCCATGCACATCTGGCGCTGGCGCTGGAATGGATCGCCCGGGCCCGCCCCCGCCGCGCGGTGCTGACCAACATGCACCTTGACCTCGATTATGCAGAGGTGGCGGCCGAGACGCCCGACCACATCACCCCTGCCTATGACGGGATGACGATCGCCTTCGAGATCTGACGTGGAGGCGCTGGTCGAGGTCATCCTGCCGATCTTCCTGGTGATCGGCTTTGGCTATCTGGCGGCGCTGAAGGGCTGGATGACACCCGAGGGCGTGGACGGGCTGATGAAGTTCGCGCAGGGCTTTGCGATCCCGGTGCTGCTGTTCCGCGCGATCTCGACGCTGGATCTGAGCCACGACCTTGATCCGCGCATCCTTCTGAGCTTCTACGGTGGCGCCACGGCAGGCTTTGCCGCCGGGCTTTTCGGCGCGCGCTACCTCTTCGGACGGGCGTGGGAGGACTCGGTCGCAATCGGGTTCTGCGGGCTCTTTTCCAACACGCTGATGCTGGGGCTGTCGATCACCGAGCGCGCCTACGGGCCCGATGCGCTGGCGGGCAACTACACCATCATCGCGATCCACTCGCCCTTCGGCTACGCGCTGGGGATCACGGCGATGGAACTGGTGCGCAACCGCGGCGGCCACCCGCTTGAGACGGCGCGGCGGGTGCTGCGCGCGATGTTCCGCAACCCGCTGGTGATCGGCATCACCGCAGGCTTCGCGACGAACCTGGCGCATCTGACGGTGCCCGGCGTCATCGTCGACGCGATCGACCTGCTGACCAAGGCCGCGATCCCCGCGGCGCTCTTCGGGTTGGGGGGCGTGCTGTATCGGTATCGGCCGGAAGGCGACATGCGGATCATCGCCATGGTCTGCGCGATCTCGCTGGTGCTGCACCCTGCCGTCACCTGGGGCATCGGCCGCAGCATGGGCCTGCCGCCCGCGGCCTTCCGCTCGGCGGTGGTGACGGCGGCGATGGCGCCGGGCATCAATGCCTATCTGTTCGCCAACATGTATGGCGTGGCCAAACGGGTCGCCGCGTCATCGGTCCTGTTCGCCACGGCTGCCACGATCCTGACAGCCTGGGCCTGGCTTGCGCTGCTGGGGTAAGCCCGGGGTTACTGCGGGCTCATCCCGCGCAGCCGTTCGCCGCGCCGACGCAGCAGTTCCAGCGTGGCAAGCATCGCGATCGAGATCACCACAAGGATTGTGGCCACCGCGAGGATCGCCGGGCTGATCTGCTCGCGGATGCCGTTCCACATCTGCCGCGGGATCGTCTGCTGGTCCGGCGCCCCGATGAACAGCACCACCACCACCTCGTCGAACGAGGTGACGAAGGCAAAGAGCCCCCCGGAAATCACCCCCGGCAGGATCAGCGGCATGATGACCTTGAAGAAGGTCGTGGTCGGGCTGGCGCCAAGGTTCGCGGCCGCCCGCGTCAGCGAATGGTCGAACCCGATCAGCGTCGCGGTCACCGTGATGATGACGAAGGGGATGCCAAGCGTCGCATGGGCCAGGATCACCCCCAGGTAGGTCCCCGCCAGCCGGAAGCCGAAGGCGTCATGCAGCGAGAAGTAGCCGAAATGCAGGCCGAAGGGGCTGAAGCTGAGATAGGGATAGGGCAGCCCCGGATCCGAGTAGAAGAAGAACAGCCCCGTGGCGGTGATGATGATCGGCACGATCATCGGCGAGATCAGCATCGCCATGATCGCCCGCCGGTAGGGCATTTCCGGGCGCGACAGGCCAAGGGCGGCCAGGGTGCCAAGCCCGGTCGCAACCAGCGTCGCGAAGAAGCCGATGATGACCGAGTTCTTGGCCGCGTTGATCCATTTCGCGTTCTGCCAGACGTCCGACCACCAGGCCCAGTTCCGCTCGTGCCCCGGCGCCTGCATCCCGAAGGTCAGAAGCTTGTCGTACCATTGCAGCGAATAGCCGGCCGGATCGAAGTGCAGCATCTTCGAGGTGAAGGTGAAATAGGGCTCGGCGTTGAAGCTGAGCGGGATCACCACGATGATCGGCGCGATCAGGAACAGCAGGACCGCGCCGCACAGGATGCGGAAGACCCAGCGCCAGAGGCGTTCGAGCGGCGAGGCGTAGACGGGAAGAGCCATGGCGTCACCCGAGCTTGAGCTTGTCGATGCCCACCAGCCGGTCATACAGCCAGTAAAGCAGGATCACCGCCACCAGAAGCAGCGCGGCCAGCGCCGAGCCCAGCGACCAGTTGAGCGAGTTCTGCAGGTGGAAGGCGATGAGGTTCGAGATGAGCTGCCCCGACGCCCCGCCGACCAGCGCAGGCGTGATGTAGTAGCCCACCGCCAGGATGAAGACCAGCAGCGACCCCGCCCCGATCCCCGGCAGGGTCTGCGGGAAGTAGATCCGGCGGAACGTCGTCCAGCTGGTGGCCCCCAGGCTGCGCGCGGCCCGGGCATAGCTGGGCGGAATGGGCCGCATCACCGAATAGAGCGGCAGGATCATGAACGGCAGCAGGATATGCGTCATCGCCACGATGGTGCCGGTCTGGTTGTACATCATCTCCAGCCGGTGCTGGTTGTCGACGACGCCCAGCCAGACAAGGATGTCATTCACCACCCCTTCGCGCTGCAACAGCACGATCCATGCTGTCGTGCGGACCAGAAGCGAGGTCCAGAACGGCAGAAGCACAAGGATCATCAGAAGGTTCGACTTCCGCAACGGCAGCGTGGCCAGCAGGTGCGCAACCGGATAGCCCATCAGGAAGCAGATGAAGGTGATCGCGGCGGCCAGCCCGAAGGTGCGCATGAACAGCATGATGTAGATGCGCTGATCCTGCGACACCTGCACGATATTGCCGTTCACGTCGCGCGTCCGGTCCAGCGCGGCCAGATAGAAATCGTCCGAGATCGCCGGGGCGACCCGCCGCATGGTGGCCCAGAGCATCGGGTCACCCCATTTCGGGTCTGCCGCCAGCAGCGCATCCTTGTAGGGCGGCTGCATCTGCGCCGCCTTGCGCGCAGTAGACGTGAAAAGCGAGCGCGTGCCCGGCATGTCGTAGTTGACACGCGTCCCGGCAAGCGGGGCGGTCCGTGCCGTGTAGCCGTCCTTCAGATCCAGCGCGACGGCGGCATAGGCCGCTTCGTCCGGCGGGGTTCCGGCGGGGTGGGTCTGGAACCACTGCACCGTGCGGGGCATGTTGGCGGTGAAATAGTCGTTCTCGACCGACTGTTTCAGCAACTCGCCGATCGGCAGCACGAAGCTGACAAGGATGAACAGCAGCAGCGGCAGCACCAGCAGAAGCGCCCGACGGCGCGCGCGCGATTGGGCACGCGCAAGCGCCGCCTTCAGCGGCTTGCCATCCGCGGTGGTAAGCGGGGCAGCAGTCGTATCGGCCATCGTGACGTCCTGGGAGGGGGCGGCGCGGGCAAACCCCGCGCCGCCGTCTGCAAGGTCAGTTCGCAGCGAGCCACGAGTTGAAGCGCTGTTCCAGCTCGGTGCCGTGGTCAGCCCAGAACGCCGAATCCACCGTGGTGGAGTTCTTCATGTTGTCCGGGTTCGTCGGCATGTTCGGGCCCATGTCGGTCACGCCGTCATGGAACTTGCCAACCAGCGGGTTCGACGACTTGCGCGCCGGGCCGTAGGCGATCCACTTCGCCTGCTCGGCCAGCTGCGCGGTCGAGGTGGCGAACTTGACGTATTCCATCGCCTCCTTCATGTGCGGGGCGCCCTTCGGGATCACGAACAGGTCCCATTCCATCACCTGGCCATCCCAGACGATCTTGAACGGTTTCTTGTCGTTCACGGCCGCGTCGAACAGACGGCCGTTATAGGCGGTGGTCATCGCCACTTCGCCGTCGGCCAGCAGTTGCGGCGGCTGCGCGCCGGCTTCCCACCACACGACATCCTTCTTGATGGTGTCGAGCTTCTTGAAGGCGCGATCCACGCCTTCCGGCGTCCCCAGAACCTTGTAGACATCGGCCGCGGGCACGCCATCGGCCATCAGCGCCAGTTCCAGGTTCACCTTGGCGCCCTTGCGCAGGCCGCGCTTGCCCGGGTACTTCTTCGTATCGAAGAAGTCGGCGATGGTGGTCGGCGGGCTGTCCTTGAACTTCGTCGTGTCATAGCCGTAGACGGTCGAGAACACGATCGACGCCACGGCGCAACCCGGCAGAGCGCCCGGCAGGAAATCCTGCGCGGCAGGGGTGCCATCGGGGGCGGGCGGCAGATCCTTCGGATCGATCGGAACGATCAGGCCTTCGTCGCAGTAGCGGATCGCATCCGACATTTCCACGTCGGCCACGTCGGTGGTGACGTTACCCGCCTCCACCTGCGCCTTCAGGGGCGTGGCAGGGTTGTCGGCGTCGATCATGTTCACGTCGATGCCGGTCTTTGCGGTGAACGGCTTGTCGTAGGCTTCAACCTGGCTCTTGCCGTAGGCGCCGCCCCAGGACACCACGTTGATTGTCGTCTGGGCATGGGCGCCAACGGCCAGTGCCGTCAGCGCGGTCGAAAGGTAGATCGCTTTCTTCATTGTCGTCTCCCGTGTTGTCGTCTGTTTTTCACTCGTATCGCGCGTGTCGTTGCACGCCCGGTCCTGCGGACTCACATCGGATCGAGCGCGCGGGCGTCCTGCGGGGCCCAGCCGATGCTGATCTTTTCGCCCGGCATCAATCGGCGCTGCCCGGTGGTGTTGCGGTTCTTGATCACGAAGTCATCGCTTCCCGCCACGCGCAGGCGGGTGCGGAACAGATCGCCCATGTAGATGAACTCCAGAACCTCGGCCTCGATCGTATGGGCGCCCGGCGGCAGAAGGTCGGGGCGGAACTCGATCCGCTCGGGGCGGATCGACACGAGCGTCTTCTGGCCCTGCTTCGTCACGTTCACCGGGGTCGCGTCGATCAGCTCGCCCGTGGCCAGACGCACGGTGGCCCGCCCGCCCTCGATGCCCTCGACAGTGCCGGGAAGCTTGTTGTTCTCGCCGATGAACTGGGCCACGAAGCTGTTCTGGGGCTGTTCGTAAAGCTCGGCAGGGGCGGCAAGCTGCTGGATGCGGCCATCGTTGAACACCGCGATCCGGTCGCTCATGGTCAGCGCCTCGCTCTGGTCGTGCGTGACATAGACCACGGTGATGCCAAGGCTTTCGTGCAGGTGCTTGATCTCGAACTGCATGTGTTCGCGCAATTGCTTGTCAAGCGCGCCAAGCGGCTCGTCCATCAGGACAAGCTGGGGCTCGAACACCAGCGCGCGCGCCAGCGCGATCCGCTGCTGCTGGCCACCCGAAAGCTGGGCAGGCCGCCGGTTGCCGAAGGCGCCCATCTGCACCATGTCCAGCGCGCGCCTGATCTTGGCCTCGCGCTCGGCCTTGCCCATCCCGCGCACTTCCAGCGGGAAGGCCAGGTTCTCGTTCACCGTCATGTGCGGGAACAGGGCGTAGTTCTGGAACACCATGCCGATCCCGCGCTTGTGCGGGGGCACCATGTTGATCGGGCGCCCGTCCAGCCGGATCTCGCCATGCGTGGCGGTCTCGAACCCGGCCAGCATCATCAGGCAGGTCGTCTTGCCCGACCCCGAGGGCCCGAGCATCGTCAGGAATTCACCCTTCGCGATGGTCAGGTTCAGTTCCTTGACGACGAGCGTTTCCCCGTCATAGCTTTTCTGAACGCGGTCGAACTCGACGAACGCGTCGCCCTTGGCTGGTTGGGCCACTGGCAGCATCTCCCTGGTTGTTGTCCCGCAGTCATGCCGCGGTTGTGAGAGCCGACTTAAGCGGAACGAGGCATGCATTGCAACGGCCATGAACGAATTCCCGCGGACAGGCGCCAGGCGCACGGTTTTCCGGCAGGACCACCGCGACCTGCCGGGAAACCCGGCGCATCCGGCGCTGCGGCAAGGGAAACGGGCGGTTCCCACAGCCTCGCCTGCCCCCCGCCACGGCAGCCCTCCTGCGCGGGCGCGACCTGCGGCAACCTGCCGCAGGGGCCGGTACGACGCAGCAAACAAAAACGCAGCCCTGCGGCTGCGTGTCGGGGCGGCTGCCCCCGGACGTTCAAGAAGATGGTGCGGATGAAAGGACTCGAACCTTCACGGGAGTTACCCCACAGCGACCTCAACGCTGCGCGTCTACCAATTCCGCCACATCCGCATGATTTGGCTTGGTGGCGGGGTTCTTAGCGGAGCCGCGGGGCGAAGGAAAGGGGTTTCTTCGCCCCGTGATGCTGCCCTCCGGGCCGGCGCGCGAATCGGCGCGCCCGACCGGGCCGGTCGGCGTGGCGACCCGGCAGAGGGTTGCAAACCGCTTGTGGTTTCCCGCAAGTCTCCGGCAAGGATTTTCGGATAGACTACTGGCCCGGGATGCGCAGCACCCCGGGTGCCGCATCGGCGGCGGCGGGTCTGCGCGGCGGAGAGACGGATGATCGAATGGCGGGTGTGGGAGGGGCTGGTGCCCTATGAAACGGCGCTGGCCGCGATGGAAGATCGCGCCGGGCGAATCGCCGCGGGCACCGCGGACGAGGCGGTCTGGCTGCTGGAGCATCCGCCGATCTACACCGCGGGCACCAGCGCCCGGCCCGAGGACCTGACCGACCCCGGCCGGTTCCCCGTCTACAGCGCGGGGCGGGGCGGGCAGTATACCTATCACGGGCCCGGGCAGCGGGTGGTCTATGTGATGCTCGACCTCAATCGCCGCGGCCGTGACGTGCGCCGCTTCGTGAGCCTGCTGGAAGCCTGGGTGATCGCCACGCTGGCCGAATTCGGGGTGAAGGGCGAAACCCGCGCCGGTCGTGTCGGCGTCTGGGTCGTGCGCCCCGACAAGCCCGCCAACCCCGACGGCACACCGCGCGAAGACAAGATCGCTGCCATCGGCGTGAAACTGCGCCGCTGGGTCAGCTTTCACGGCATCTCGGTGAACGTCGAACCCGACCTGGGCCATTTTGGCGGGATCGTCCCCTGCGGCATCCGCGAGCATGGGGTGACAAGCCTTGTCGACCTTGGCCTGCCGGTGCGGATGGAGGACGTGGACGTGGCGCTGCGGGTGGCCTTCGACCGGGTGCTGGGCGCGGCGCCGCCCGCAGCCGAAGCACCCTCGCAGGGTTGAGATACGGCATATTCGCGCCAAAACGATGTAACAGGCAGTGTTCTGCCGCAACGAAAGGATGAACCGCATGAAGACGCATATCATCGCAGCCCTTGGCCTTCTGGCTCTGGCCACCCCTGCCCTTGCCGACGGCGACGCCACGAAGGGCGAGCAGGTGTTCAACAAGTGCAAGGCCTGCCACTCGATCATCAAGCCGGACGGGACGCCGGTGGTGAAGGGCGGCATGGTCGGCCCCAACCTGTACGGCGTGATCGGCCGCGCCGCGGCCTCGGGCATGGCCGCGAACGGCAAGCCCTTCAACTATGGCACCGGGCTGCAGGCGATGGGCAAGGACGGGGTCGTCTGGACCCAGGCGCTGGTCGCCGAATACGTCAAGAACCCGACCGCCTTCGTGCATGAAAAGACCGGCGACAACAGCCTGCGGTCCAACATGTCGTTCATGCTGGCGCAGGGCGGCGAGGACGTGGCGGCCTACCTCGCATCGGTTGCCCCTGCGTCGAATTGACGCTGCGCTTGCCCCGCAAATCCGCCGGGTATCTGGACATTTCTTGATACAGATCAACGTGGGTGATTGCCGCGGGGCAAGCGACCTTCTAAAAGCCGGTGCTAGAGAGGGCGCGGGAAAGCCACCCGCGGCCCCATATCGTCAAGGGAACGGGAGGCGAGCATGGCCGACGCAGCCATACATGGCCACGACGGACACGAATCCAAGGGGTTCTTCACCCGCTGGTTCATGTCCACCAACCACAAGGACATCGGGATCCTGTATCTGTTCACCGCCGGTGCGGTGGGCCTGGTCTCGGTGATCTTCACCGTCTACATGCGGATGGAACTGATGTATCCGGGCGTGCAGTACATGTGCGCCGAAGGGATGCGTCTTTGGCCGTCGTCGGCGCCCTGTACGCCCGACGGGCACATGTGGAACGTGATCATCACCGCTCACGGCATCCTGATGATGTTCTTCGTGGTGATTCCGGCGCTCTTCGGGGGCTTCGGCAACTACTTCATGCCGCTGCACATCGGGGCGCCCGACATGGCGTTCCCGCGGATGAACAACCTCAGCTTCTGGCTTTATGTGGCCGGCACGGCGCTGGCGGTCTGTTCGCTCTTCGCACCGGGCGGCGACAACCAGCCGGGCTCGGGCATCGGCTGGGTGCTTTATCCGCCGCTGTCGGTGAAGGAGGGCGGCTATTCGACCGACCTCGCGCTTTTCGCGGTGCACCTGTCGGGCGCCTCGTCGATCCTCGGCGCCATCAACATGATCACCACCTTCCTGAACATGCGCGCCCCGGGCATGACGCTGCACAAGGTGCCGCTGTTCCCGTGGTCGATCTTCGTCACCGCGTGGCTGATCCTGCTGTCGCTGCCGGTCCTGGCCGGTGCGATCACCATGCTGATCACCGACCGCAACTTCGGGACGACCTTCTTCGACCCGGCCGGCGGGGGTGACCCTGTGCTGTACCAGCACATCCTGTGGTTCTTCGGCCACCCGGAAGTGTACATCATCATCGTGCCGGCCTTCGGCATCATCAGCCACGTCATCTCGGCCTTCTCGAAAAAGCCGATCTTCGGCTACCTGCCGATGGTCTACGCGATGGTGGCGATCGCCGTTCTGGGCTTCGTGGTGTGGGCGCACCACATGTACACCGTGGGTCTCAGCCTGACGCAGCAAAGCTACTTCATGCTGGCCACCATGGTCATCGCGGTGCCGACCGGCGTGAAGGTGTTCAGCTGGATCGCGACGATGTGGGGCGGCTCGATCGAGTTCAAGACGCCGATGCTGTTCGCCTTCGGCTTCCTGTTCCTCTTCACCGTGGGCGGCGTGACGGGCGTGATGCTCAGCCAGGCTGCGGTGGACCGGGCCTACCAGGATACCTACTTCGTCGTGGCGCACTTCCACTATGTGATGAGCCTCGGCGCCGTCTACGGCATCTTCGCCGGTGTCTACTTCTGGATCGGCAAGATGTCGGGCCGTCAATACCCGGAATGGGCGGGCAAGCTGCACTTTGCGCTGATGTTCATCGGCTCGAACCTGACGTTCTTCCCGCAGCACTTCCTGGGCCGTCAGGGCATGCCGCGCCGCTACATCGACTACCCCGAGGCGTTCGCGCACTGGAACTACGTCTCGTCGATCGGTGCGTTCATCGGCTTCGCCTCGTTCGTGTGGTTCATCGGCCTGGTGTTCTATACCCTGCTGGCGGGCCGCCGCGTGACCGAGCCGAACTACTGGCACCAGGAATACGCCGACTCGCTGGAATGGACGCTGACCAACCCGCCGCCCGAGCACACGTTCGAAGTGCTGCCCAAGCCCGCGGACTGGGACCAGACCCTGAAGCACGGGTTGCACCACTGATGCCCTACGAGTGGGTCACGACACTGCAGGAGGCCCCGGAGAAATCCGGGGCCTTTTCACAAGCGGCGCCGCACTGGGGCGCAGACGTGCCGCCCCTGGCGGAACTGCACGCCTGGCCAAACCGGTCGCTGCCGCGAAAGGGCTTTGCGACGGTGATCCTGATGACGGCGGGGCTACTGCTGGTGCCGCTTCTGGCCCTTCTGGGCACGCCAGAGGTCTGGGGCATCCTGCCCTTTCTGATGGTGACGGTGGGCGGGTTGTGGCTTGCGTTCCGCACCAGCTATGCCAGCGGCAAGCTGATCGAACAGGTCCGCTTCTGGCCTGACCGGATCGAGATCAACCGCTTCGAGCCGCGCGGGCAGCGGCGCGACTGGTCGGCCAATCCGCACTGGGTCAGGCTCAGCCTGCATGACCAGGGCGGTCCGGTGGAAAAGTACCTGACCCTGAAGGGCGGCGGGCGCGAGGTGGAACTGGGCGCCTTCCTCAGCCCCGAGGAGCGTGAGCGCCTGAAGACCGAACTGGAACGGGTGATCGCCCGGTTGCCGGGCTGACCCCCTGCCCTACCCGTCCCCGCGGCGACGCAGCCGCGCCTCGATCTTGCGCAGCGCCAGCGACAGCGTGACGGTCATCGCCAGATAGATCAGCGCCACCACGTTGTAGGTTTCCATGTAGCGGAAGTTCGAGGCCGCGGCGACCTTGCCAAGCTGGGTGATGTCCGTCACCCCCAGCACCGAGACCAGGCTCGAATCCTTCACCATCGCCACGAAGTCATTGCCAAGCGGCGGCAGGATCGTGCGGAACGCCTGCGGCAGCACCACAAGGCGAAACCTCAGCCAGCGGTTCAGGCCAAGCGATTCCGCCGCCTCGATCTGGCCGCGGTCGACGGATTGAAGCCCGGCGCGGAACACCTCGGACAGGAAGGCCGAATAGGCGATCGTCAGCGCAAGGATCGCGCGCCACAGCAGCGACAGGTCGCGCGTCAGCAGGGGTTCCAGCCCCAGCGGCCCCGTCACCACCGCGTTCCACGCGGCCACCCCCATCGGCGCGACGACGAAGGCGACGTAGAGCAGAAGCACGATGATCGGCACGCCGCGGATGACCTCGACGTAGAATCGCGCGGCCTGCCGGACCACGATCAAGCGCGCCGATCCTGCCAGCGCCAGCAACAGGCCTAGCCCCGAGGCCAGCGCAAAGGCCACCACGGTCACGAACAGCGTCAGACCGATCCCCTTCGACAGCGTGGCCAGCACCTGCGCATAGACCGCGTCCGACATGATGCGGCCCAGCATGATGGCGCCGATCCCGGCCAGGATCAGCAGCCACCAGGGAAAATCCTTGTCAGGCGAAGGCGCAGGCATCGGCGGGCGGGCAGGCAGCCCCCATCGGGCGGGGCGCCGCGAGCATCATTGGTTCATCTTGTAATCGAGGAACCACTTCTTGGTCAGCGCGTCGAAGGTGCCATCCGCCTTCAGCGCCGCAATGGCCGCATTGATCGGCGCCGCCAGGTGCGAGCCCTTGGGGAAGATGAAGCCGAAATCCTCGGCACCCAGCGGTCCACCCACGATCTTGTAGACCCCGGGATTGGCCGCGACATAGCCTTTGGCGGCGGTGCTGTCCGACAGCACAAGGTCCACGTCGCCCGCCTTCAGCGCCTGCAACCCCGCCCCGAACGTCTCGAAAAGCTTCACCCGCGGGTTCGCCTCGTTTCCGTCCAGCACGTCATAGACGGCGGTATAGAACGGCGTGGTGCCGGGCTGCGCCGCCACCAGCAGCTTGGGGTTCGCGGCAAAGGACTTGGCGTCGGTGAACCGGCTTTCATCCGCGCGGACCAGCATCAGCATCTCGGAATGCATGTAGGGGTCCGAGAAATCGACCTTTTCCTTGCGGTCGTCGCGGATGGTGATGCCTTCCATCCCGATGTCGTACTGCCCCTGGCTGACGGCGGGGATCATCGCGTCCCAGCTTGAGGTCTGGTAGGTCACCTTCAGGTTCAGCCGCTTTGCGATCTCGGCCATCGCGTCATATTCCCAGCCGATCGGCTGGCCCGATTTCGGGTCGACGAACTGCAGCGGCGGATAGGCGTTCTCGGTCACCACGGTGATGGCCTTGCCGCCAAGGTCGGGCAAGCCATCGGCATGGGCCACCGTGGTCAACGCAACGGCCGCAAGGCCTGCCAGCAGGACGGTCAGTTTCATCGCTTACTCCCTGTCACGAAGTCGTCACCGCAGCCTAAGCGCGCGACCTCGCGGCGTCCAGCGCGCCAGGGCGGTCAGGCATGCGGCTGCCCACAAACCGGGCAATCGGCGCGCCGACCCAGCACGAGCTTGCGCGTTTCGCCCCAAAGACCATCAAAGACAAGCATCTCGCCGCGCAACGTCTGGCCCGCGCCGGTCAGGTGCTTCACCGCCTCAAGCGCCATCAGCGACCCCATGACGCCGGGCAGCGGACCCACCACCCCGGCCTCGGCGCAGGTGGGCACCAGCCCCGGCGCCGGACGGGTGGGAAAGACGCATTCGTAGCAAGGCGTTCCCCGCGCCGGATCGAAGACAGAAATCTGCCCCTCCCACTGCGTGATGGCGGCCGAGATCAGTGGCCTTGCGGCCACGAAGGCCGCGCGGTTCACCATGTAGCGGGTGTCGAAATTGTCCGATCCATCCAGGATCAGGTCATAGTCGGGAAAGATCTCCGCCGCCGTTTCGGCGGTCAGGCGCTGCTTCAGCGGCTGGACGGTGACAAAGGGGTTCAGCGCGCGCATCTGTGCCGCGGCCGAGGCCACCTTGGCCATCCCAACCCGCGCATCGGTATGGATCACCTGCCGCTGAAGGTTGCTGGCATCGACCTCGTCATCGTCGATCACCCCGATGGTGCCGACCCCCGCCGCCGCCAGATAGAGCAGCGCGGGCGCCCCAAGCCCGCCGGCCCCCACCACAAGCACCCGCGCCTCTTTCAGCGCGCGCTGGCCGGGGCCGCCGATCTCGCGCAGGAAGATGTGGCGGGCATAGCGTTCCACCTCGGCCGCGGAAAACGGCCCCTCGTCGCGCACGGGCAGGGGATGGGACCGCGCCTTCAGCCGTACGAGCACCGCCCGATAGGCCGCCACCAGCGCGACCACCCCGATCAGCACCACCCAGACCTGCGCCGAGCCTCCCGTGGCCTGCCGCAGCGGATGGCCGTCGGGCAGCACCAGATTGGCCAGGATCACACCCGCCAGCAGGCAGCCGACCATCATCGCCCGCGCCCGCATCGGCGCCTTCATCAGCCAGCCCAGGCCCCAGAGCCCCGCCGCAAAGGCCAGAACCAGGATCATCGCGTCCCCGTCGATCCGAAGCCGCCCGATCCGCGCGCGGTCTGGCCCAGGTCCTCGACCACGGCAAAGCCTGCCTGCACGACCGGCGCCACAACCATCTGCGCGATCCGGTCGCCGTGGTGGATGGTATAGGGGGCTGCGCCCAGGTTCACGATCGGCACGCCCACGGGGCCGCGATAGTCGCTGTCGATGGTGCCGGGCGTGTTCGGCAGGGTGATCCCGTGCTTGAGCGACAGGCCAGAGCGCGGGCGCACCTGCACCTCGTAGCCTGCGGGGATTTCCATCCGCAGGCCGATGGGGATCAGGCGGCGTTCCATCGGGGCCAGCGTCAGCCCCCGTTCGCGGTCGGCGGGTGCGAGGTTCGCGCGCAGGTCGGCACCGGCGGCGCCGGGGGTCTCGTAGGTGGGCAGGCCCAGCGCGCGGTCGGCGCCATCGTCCCACAGGATGCGGATCAGGGGTGTCATGCCAGCGCCCCGGCGATGCGGGCGGCAAGGCGGCGGGCGACCTCGTCCTTGGCCAAGCGCGGCCAGGTCTCGGCGCCGTCGGCGGTGACCAGTGTCACCTCGTTTTCCACCCCGCCCATGATGCCGGTCGCCGGGCGCACATCATTGGCCACGATCCAGTCGCAGCCCTTGCGCAGGCGCTTGGCGGTGGCATTGGCCAGCACGTCATCGGTTTCGGCCGCGAACCCCACCACCAGCCGCGGCCGCCCCTCGACCAGACGCGACACGGTGGCCAGAATGTCGGGGTTCTCGGCGAAGACCAGCGCAGGCGCCCTGCCCGATCCGTCCTTCTTCATCTTCGACGCCGCCGCATTGGCCACCCGCCAGTCGGCCACCGCGGCAGCAAAGACCGCCGCATCGGCCGGCAGTGCCGCCTGCACGGCCGTCAGCATCTGCGCGGCGGTTTCCACCTTCACTACCGTCACCCCGGCGGGCGGGGGCACGGCGGCCGGCCCCGTGACAAAGGTCACCCGCGCCCCCAGTGCGGCAAGCGCGGCGCCCAGCGCGGCACCCTGCGCCCCCGACGAGCGGTTGGCGATGTAGCGCACCGGGTCGATCGGCTCGTGGGTCGGCCCCGAGGTCAGCAGAACATGCCTGCCCGCCAGCGGCCCCTGCCCCAGCGCGGCCTCGATGGCGGCGACGATCTCCAGCGGTTCGGCCATCCGTCCCGGTCCGTATTCGCCACAGGCCATGTCGCCATCGTTCGGGCCCACCCGCAGGATGCCGTCGGCGGCAAGCGTCGCCAGGTTGCGCTGCGTCGCCGGATGGTTCCACATCCGCACGTTCATGGCCGGGGCGATCAGCACGCGCTTGTCGGTGGCCAGAAGCAGGGTCGAGGCCAGGTCATCCGCCTGCCCGCCCGCCATCTTGGCCATCAGGTCTGCCGTGGCAGGCGCCACCACCACCAGATCAGCGGTGCGTGAAAGCTGGATATGGCCCATTTCGGCTTCGTCGGTCAGATCGAAGAGCGCCCGGTAGACTTTCTGCCCCGCCAGCGCCCCGACGGACAGCGGGGTCACGAATTCCTCGGCCGCGCGGGTCAGCACGGGCACAACAGCCGCGCCCCGCTCGCGCAGGCGGCGGATCAGATCAAGCGACTTGTAGGCGGCGATTCCGCCGCCGATGACCAGAAGGACACGCCTGCCCGCCAGCATCTGTTCCCCCGCGCTGCTCTCGATCCGGTTCTAGGGCGCGCGGCCCGCAGGCACAATGGCCCGCGGGCGGGGACCGTCAGACGAAGAACTCGTGCACTTCGCGGCTCTGCGCCTCGAGGCTCTTGCGCATCTTGGCGAAGGCCGAAGCCTCGAGCTGGCGCACGCGCTCCTTGGAAAGCCCCAGCTCTTCGCCCAGGCTTTCCAGCGTCCGCGGCTCTTCGATCAGCTTGCGTTCCTGCACGATGTAGCGTTCGCGCGACGACAGCGCGTCCATCGCCACACCCAGCCAGCGGCGCAGTTGCGCCGCGTCATGCGCGTCGGCCACCATCTCTTCGGCCTGCGCGCTGTCATCTTCCAGCGCGTCGATCCATTCGCGGCCCTCGTCCTCGGACGACTGGGTGGCGTTGAGCGAGAAGTCGGTGCCCGCCAGCCGTCCTTCCATCATCTCGACATCCGCCAGCGGAACGCCGATTTCCTGCGCGATCCTGGCACGCAACTGATGATTGTCCAGCGTCTCGCCCCGCCCCTGGGCCTCGCGCTCCAGCTTGGCCTGAACGCGCTTCATGTTGAAGAACAGCGCCTTCTGGCTGGAGGTGGAGCCGGTGCGCACCATCGACCAGTTGCGCATCACATAGTCCTGCACCCCTGCCCGGATCCACCAGACGGCATAGGTGGAAAACCGCACGCCGCGATCGGGGTCGAACTTGTCGGCGGCCTTCATCAGGCCAAGCCCCGCCTCCTGGATCAGGTCGTTCATCGGGGCGCCATAGCGGCGGAACCGCGCGGCGACAGAGATGGCAAGCCGCATGTACGCATTGATCAGCCGGTGCAAGGCCGCCTGATCGCGATGGTCGCGCCACGCAAGGGCCAGTTCGCGCTCGGTTTCGGCGTCGAGCAATTCGGCCTTCATGGCCCTGCGCGACATCGTCTGATCCACCTGTCCGTCGAGTGCCATGGGCAACCCCCCTTCCAGCGATCTTCAGTGATTGATGCAGATTGATACGCAGCGAACCGCCGGGCGGATCACATGCCTTCGTGATAGATATGTTCACGAAACAGCATTTTCGCGGGGCAACGGGCGCGGATAACCTTCCTGTGATCAGACAGGAGAAACACATGCCCCCGACCCTCGCCATCGGCGACCGCGCCTATTCCAGCTGGTCCCTGCGCGGCTGGCTCTTGTTCGAGGCCTTCGGCCTGCCGGTGCGGACCGAACGGGCCCAGATCTACACCGACGCCCTGCCCGCGCTTCTGGCCCGCTTTGCCCCGGCCCGGACGGTGCCCGCCCTGCGGCTGGATGACGGAACGGTCGTGGCCGACACGCTGGCAATCGCCGAGGAACTCGCCTCGCGCCACCCGGAGGCCGGGATCTGGCCCGACGACCCGGCGGCGCGCGCCCTTGCGCGGATGATGGCGGCCGAGATGCATTCCAGCTATCCCGCGCTGCGGCAGGCCTGCGCGATGGACCTGCGCCGCGCCTATGCGGGGTTCGAGCCCCCCGCCGACGCGCTGGCCGACCTGCGACGGATCGAGGCGCTCTGGGCCTGGGCGCAGGACCGGCATGGCGGCGCGGGGCCGTGGCTGTTCGGCGCCTACTCGGCCGCCGATGCCTTCTATGCGCCCGTGGCCGCGCGGGTGGCCAGCTACGGCCTGCCGATCGGCCCAGCGGGGGCGGCCTATGTGGCCCGGCACCTGGCACATGGCCCGTTCCGCCGCTGGCGCGCCATGGCGCAGGTCGATGGGCCCGACCAGACAATCTACCATCTGGATCTGCCGCTGGCGCCCTGGCCCGGGCCTGCGCCGCTGGCGGCACGGGCGGTGGCGGCGGGGCCGTCGGTGAATGCGGCCTGCCCCTATTCGGGCAAGGCGGTCACCGACTTCCTGACGCTGGACGGCAAGACCTACGGGTTCTGCAACCCGTTCTGCCGCGACAAGACCGTGGCGGACCCCGCCGCCTGGCCGGCCTTCATGGCCATCACCGCCTAGGCCTCAGGGCTTGCCCGCCTTGGCAGCCGGATCGGTATCGGCAAGCATCTGGGTGCGGCGGGCAAAGGCATCCATGATGTCCTTTTCGATGGCGGCATAGTCGCCATCGAAATGGTGGCCCCCAAGATCGGAA
>JAJZVD010000084.1 GCA_021845805.1 Pseudomonadota bacterium
GGGGCTGCTGCAACTGGCCTCGTTCATCTCGATGAACGCCGACCGCCACGCCCAGGCCTTCTTCGACCAGGTGGTGCGCGCCGCCAAGGGCGAGGCAAGCGAGCATGACGCCCACAACCGCTTCTATGACGAATATCTGGCGGTGATGGACATGACGGCCGAATTCTACCTCTCGACCGTCGAGCGCATCTTCAAGAACCGCGAGATCGCGAAGAACGACTTCGTGGTGGCAGGAAAGCGGGTGGACATCGGCCGCATCACCGACGTGGCGGTGCACACGGTCGAAGGCGCCAATGACGACATTTCCGCCCCCGGCCAATGCGTCGCGGCGCTGGGTCTCTGCACCGGCCTGCCGGACAGCAAGAAGGCGCAGCATCTGGAACCGGGCGCAGGCCATTACGGCATCTTCGCCGGGAAAAGCTGGCGCCAGAACATCCGCCCGCTGATCCTCGACTTCATCGACGCCAATGGCGGCGGGGTGAAGCGCGCCCGGCCCGTGACGCTGGTCACCGCGAAGGGGTAGGCCCGCGCGCGCGCCCTCAGCCGTCCGGCTGCGACACCTCGGCCACCGCCGTTTCGATCAGCCGCAGGCAGTCGGGCGTGGAAAAGCGGTGGTCGGCCCCCTTCACCAGCATCAGCCGGATGTCGGGCCCCGTCGCATGGGCCAGCAGCCGCAGCGCCACATCCACCGGCACGTCGGCATCCGCGGTGCCTTGCAGCAGGCGCACCGGGAAGGGCAGCGGCAGCGGGGCACGCAGAACCAGGTGGCGCCGCCCGTCCTCGATCAGGCGGCGGGTGTAGACATAGGGCGCGTCCGCATAGTCCGAGGGCCGCTCGATGCGCCCTTCGGCCCACAGCCGGGCGCGGTCGTCGGCACCCATCCCGGCCCAGATCAGGTCTTCGGTGAAATCGGGCGCGGCGGCGATTCCCACAAGGCCCGCCACCCGCGCAGGCATCGCGCGCGCCACCAGCAGCGCGATCCAGCCGCCCATCGACGAACCCACCAGCACCTGCGGCCCCGTGGTCAGCGCGGCGACCACGGCCATGGCATCGGCCGCCCAGTCGCCGATCGCGCCCGCCTCGAAGGCGCCCGCGGATGACCCGTGGCCCGAATAGTCGAACCGCAGGAAGGCGCGCCCCGCCGCCGCCGCCCAGGCATCGAGGGCCTGCGCCTTGGTGCCCTCCATGTCGGACTTGAAGCCGCCCAGGAAGACCACCCCCGGCCCCTGCCCCGCGCGGCGGCGAAAGGCGATCCGCCGCCCGGCGGGGGTTGTCAGAAACTCCATCGCGTCCTCATCCGATGCTTCTGGCCAGAACCCGGCTGATCGCGGTGAAGCTCTGCCCGCTTTCGGCCTTCCACGCATCGAAGGCCGCCTGGATCGCCTGCATCGACCGGGCCGAGCCGGGGGCGCCGGCAATCACCCCTTCGGCCTGAAGGCGCGCCACCACGTCGCGCGACAGGATGAAGCCTTCCTTGCCCATGAAGCGCAGCACATAGGCCCCGGTCGAGCCGCCAAGCCGGCTGCCCTCGCGCCCGAGCCAGGCCAGCAGGCCCACGAAATCCGATACCGGCCAATCCCCGATCCGCCGCCCGAAGCTGCCCGAAGCGGCCGCGACCTGCGTCACGAAGGCCGCGTTGTCGCGGATCGCCACGATCTTCGGGCCCGACCGGATCACCCGCGGGTCGGCCACCAGCCGATCCAGCGCCTCGTCCGCGATCATCTGCACCCGCCCCGGGTCGAAGCCGGAAAAGGCGTCTTCGATCCCCGGCCATTTCGCATCCACCACCTGCCAGCTGATCCCGGCCTGGAAGATGCCGCGCGCCATCTGCGCCAGCCAGCGGTCATCGGGGATGGCGGCCAGGTCGTCGGCGCTGCGCACGGGCGGCATGTCGGCCAGCGCTGCGGCCATGCCGCCCTTGCGCTCGGCCGCGATGGCGAGGATTTCGGCAAAACTGCGCATCGGGTCTCCTTCGTGCGGCCCCCACCGTGCCAGACCGCGCCCCGGTTCGGCAAGGCCCCGCCCACCGCCGCGCCCCCGCCCCCCGGTTGACATCGCGCGCGCGCCAGCGCAGACAGCGCGCACCATACCCGCAACCGGGCGTTCCGTGGGCGCCAAACCGACGAGGAGAGCCGACATGGCCCAGATTTCCCTCACCTTCCCCGATGGCAACGTGCGCAGCTACCCCGCCGGCACGACCCCGGCCGAGGTTGCCGCCTCGATCGCGCCGGGGCTGGCCAAGAAGGCCATCTCGGCCACCGTCGACGGCAGGCATTTCGACCTGCAATGGCCGCTGGACGCCGACGCCGCCATCCGCATCAACACCATGGCCGACGAGGCCGCGGCGCTGGAGCTGATCCGGCATGACCTGGCCCATATCATGGCCCGCGCCGTGCAGGAGATCTGGCCCGAGGTGAAGGTCACCATCGGCCCGGTGATCCAGAACGGCTGGTACTACGACTTCGACCGGGCCGAGCCCTTCACCCCCGAGGATCTGGGCGCCATCGAGAAGCGGATGAAGGAGATCATCAACCGGCGCGATCCCGTCACCACCGAGCTGTGGGACCGCGAGCGGGCGATCCGCTATTACGAGGCCAACAACGAGCCCTACAAGGTCGAACTGGTCCAGGCGATCCCGGCCGACCAGTCGATCCGCATGTACTGGCACGGCCACTGGCAGGACCTGTGCCGCGGCCCGCATCTTCAGAACACCGGGCAGGTGCCGGCCGATGCGTTCAAGCTGATGAGCGTGGCGGGCGCCTACTGGCGCGGCGACAGCACCAAACCCATGCTGCAACGCATCTACGGCGTGGCCTTCAAGAGCCGCGACGACCTGAAGGCCCACCTGACCATGATCGAGGAGGCCGCCAAGCGCGACCACCGCAAGCTGGGCCGCGAGATGGAACTGTTCCACCTTCAGGAAGAGGCGCCGGGCATGGTGTTCTGGCACCCCAACGGCTGGAGCATCTGGCGCACGCTGGAGGATTACATGCGCCGCCGCCTGCGTGGCGCGGGCTACAAGGAAATCCGCACCCCGCAGGTGGTGGACCGCATCCTGTGGGAAAAGTCCGGCCACTGGGACAACTACCGCGAGAACATGTTCATCGTGGAAGTGGACGAGGAAGGCGCGAAGGAAAAGCGCATCAACGCGCTGAAGCCGATGAACTGCCCCTGCCATGTGCAGGTCTACAACCAGGGTCTGAAAAGCTATCGCGACCTGCCACTGCGGCTGGCCGAGTTCGGCTCGTGCCACCGCTACGAAAGCTCGGGCAGCATGCACGGGCTGATGCGCGTGCGCGGCTTCACCCAGGACGATGCCCACATCTTCTGCACCGAAGACCAGATCGAGGCCGAATGCGCGGGCTTCATCGCGCTTCTGTCCTCGGTCTACCGCGATCTGGGCTTCGAGAGGTTCGACATCAAGCTGTCGACCCGCCCCGAGGTGCGCATCGGCACCGATGCCGACTGGGACCGGACCGAAGGCGCGCTGAAGGGGGCCATCGAGCATCTGGGCCTGCCCTACGAGATCAACCCCGGCGACGGCGCCTTCTACGGGCCCAAGCTGGACTTCAAGCTGACCGACGCGATCGGGCGGGAATGGCAGTGCGGCACCTTCCAGGTGGATGCGCAACTGCCCGACCGTCTGGGCGCCGAATACATCGGCGAGGATGGCGCGAAGCATCGGCCCTACATGCTGCACCGCGCGATCCTGGGCAGCTTCGAACGCTTCATCGGCATCCTGATCGAGAACTACGCGGGCAGGATGCCGTTCTGGCTGGCGCCGCGGCAGGTGGTGGTGG
Source organism: Pseudomonadota bacterium (assembly GCA_021845805.1). Classification (GTDB taxonomy): domain Bacteria; phylum Pseudomonadota; class Alphaproteobacteria; order Rhodobacterales; family Rhodobacteraceae; genus Solirhodobacter. The sequence goes on from JAJZVD010000084.1 coordinate 3,801, forward strand.
CCTCGATCGTGTCGGATGCCGACGCCTATGTGGAAGAGATCACCGGGATGCTGCGCGCAAAGGGCATCCGCGCCGAGGCCGACACGCGCAACGAGAAGATCAACTACAAGGTGCGCGAACATTCGGTCGGCAAGGTGCCGGTCCTGCTGGCCATCGGGCAGAAAGAGGTGGCCGAGCGCACCGTATCCGTCCGCCGGCTGGGCGACACGCGGACCGAGACGCTGGGCCTGGACGACTACCTTGCCGCAGCCGTGGCCGAGGCGACCCCGCCCGACCTGCGCTGACCCCGCCGCGCGGGGCCCCCACGGGGACGCCCCGGGGGCGGGCGATGGCCCTGTGTCACAAGAGGCAAGGTAGGCGGGCGCCCTGCCCCCCCCGGCCCGGGGGAGCAGCGCGAAGCGCCCCCGGGCCGGCGGCCGACCGGCCCCGGAGGGCGGGCGCTTCCTGAGCGTCGGGGGCGGGCTCACCCGCGGGAGGGGCCGTGCCATAAAGCGCCGACCGCCACCGGTGCAGCGCCCACCCGCGGTCGGGCGATGGCCCTGCCGATATGAAAGACGGGGTGGACAGGTGGCGCCCCCCGGCCCGGGGAACAGCGCCGCGGGCGCCCCCCCGCCGCCACGCGTCGGCCCTGCGGGTGCGAGAGACGGGGGGACGGGTGCCCGACACCCCGACCCCGCGGCAACAGTGCGCGCAGTCGCCCCTTCAGTGCGCGTCGGGTTCCTTCGCGGCCAGCGCGAGGATGCCGCCCAGCACGCACATCGCGATCGGGAACATGGTGAAGACGCCGAAGCCGAAGGCCACCTGCATCCCCGCCGCCGACGCCAGCATCAGAACGCCCGCCAGCCGGTTGCGCGCCCGCGCCATGGCGCCGCCCGCGATGGCAAGGATCGGCGCGACCAGGCTGGCGCCCTGCACCAGCGCCACGTCGTGCACCTGGCTGGCCACGCCCGACAGCTCGCCCCCCCAGGTCTGCATGACCACGGTATAGCCATAGCCGAAGAACCCGACGATCATGCCCCAGAGGCCGCCGACGATGCCAAGGATCAGTGCCGCATTCCGCAAAAGGGTTCTCCTGCCGCTCTGCTGCCGCTATAGCCGGTGGCGCCGCGATGCGGAACCCCCTCGCGGGGGCGCTGCCTCAAACTGCGCCTTGATGCAACTTGATTCTTTTCACGGATTCGGCATTCTGGGCGCGTGACAACAGCTTCTCAACGACCGCCTCCTGATTCAGGCAGCCGGATACACTTGGAAGACCTGGCTGCACGGCCCGCAGCAATGCCGCGGCGGGGGGGTTGACAAAGGAGACGACGGAATGCCGACCGGCACCGTGAAGTGGTTCAACAGCACCAAGGGTTACGGATTCATCGCCCCGGATGATGGTGGCAAGGACGTGTTCGTGCATATCTCGGCGGTGGAACGGGCGGGCCTGAAGGGCCTGAACGACAACCAGAAGATCGGCTACGAACTGCAGTCCGGCCGCGACGGCCGGTCGTCGGCTTCCGACCTGCGCCTGCTCTGATCCGGCGGCCCCCGGCCCCCCGGATGACCGACGCCCGGAGCCGCCAGCGGCCCCGGGCGTCTTGCGTCAGGCGGGCTCGGCCATCCGCAGCGCCCACATCGTCTGGAAGCCCGGCCGCGCCTGCGCCCGCGCAAGCCAGGCCTTCAGCCGCGGAAACTCGGCCATCAGCGTCGGATGCCCGGCACAGTAGCGGATGCATTCCGCGCTGTTGATGTCGGCCACGGTGAAGCGGTCGCCCATCATCCAGTCGCGACCCGCCAAATGATCGTCCAGCCGCTTCAGCGGGCGGCGCAGCTTTTCGGCGGCGATGTCCATCGCGGCCTGCCCCTCGGCGGTGTCCTTGCCCTCGCCCGACTGGATGTACATGATTTCCAGCGCCGGGCCCTCGATGCCGGTCGCGGCATGCAGCGCCCATTGCACCATCAGCGCATCCTCGGCCGCGTCGCGCGGCCCGAGATCCCCGCCATAGCGCCTGGCAAGGTAAAGCGTGATGCCGAGCGATTCCGTCAGCACCAGATCGCCATCGGTCATGCAGGGGATCTGGCCCTGCGGGTTCACCGCCAGATAGGCGGCCGAGGCGGTGTTCATCGGCGCATCCGCCGCAGCGGGCGCGGGCAGCCGGTAGGCCTGGATCACCGGCACATGGGCATATTCCATCCCGATTTCCGCCAAGAGCCAGAGCGGGCGCGAGGCGCGCGAGCGCGCGACGCCGTAAAGGGTGACCATCATTCATCCTCCATGTGGAACGGCGCGACACTAGTGCCGGCCACCGCCGGGGGGAAGGCCCCGCGTGGCGCCTTGCCGCGCGCCGCCCGTCCCTGTATGGCACGAACCATGAGCACATCCCCCGGATATCGCGCCCATCTTCGGGCAACCCTCGTGCTGGGGCTGCCGCTGATCGGCTCGAACCTGGCGCAGATGGCGCTGCACGTCACCGATACGGTCATGATGGGCTGGTATTCGGTGCCGGGGCTGGCCGCGGTGGTGCTGGGTGCATCAAGCTTCTTCATCCTGTTCATCCTGGGCTCGGGCTTTGCCATCGGGGTGATGCCGATGGTGGCCTCCGCCGCCGCCGCGCGCGACATGGCCGAGGGGCGGCGGGTGACGCGCATGGGGATCTGGCTCTCGCTGCTGTACGCGGTGGCGGTGCTGCCGGTGTTCTGGTTCTCGGGGCCGATCTTCCGCGCGCTGGGGCAGAACCCGGACATCGCGGACATGGCGCAGCAGTTCATGCGCATCGCGGGCCTCGGGATGGCGCCCGCGCTGGTGGTCATGGTGCTGAAAAGCTTCGTGGCCGCGCTGGAGCGGACGCAGGTCGTGCTCTGGGCCACGGTGGCGGCGGTGTTCCTGAACATCGGGCTCGACTGGCTTCTGATCTTCGGCAACGCGGGCCTGCCCGAACTGGGTGTGCGCGGCAGCGCCATCGCCACGGTCTGCACCCAGGCGCTGACGGTCGCAGTGATCGGCCTTTATGCCGCGCGGCAACCCGAACTGCGCCGGTTCCAGCTGTTCGTCCGCTTCTGGCGCCCCGACTGGGCGGCCTTTGCCCGCGTCTTCCGGCTGGGCTGGCCGATCGGGTTGACCGGGCTGGCGGAAGGCGGGCTCTTCAACGCCTCGGCGCTGATGATGGGGTGGATCGGCACGGTGGAACTGGCCGCGCATGGCATCGCGCTGGAACTCGCCGCGCTGACCTTCATGGTGCATCTGGGGCTGAGCCAGGCCGCGACCGTGCGGATCGGCCGCGCGCATGACCGCGACCCCGAGGGGCTGCGGCGCGGCGCGCAGATGGCGATCGTGCTGTCGCTGGCCTTCGCGCTGGTGGCGGTGACGCTGTTCGTCAGCCTGCCGCGGCCGCTGATCTCGCTCTGGGTGCGGCCCGGCGACCCGCTGGCGCCGCGCATCCTCGACTTCGGGGCAAGGCTTCTGGTGGTGGCGGCGCTGTTCCAGTTGTTCGACGCGATGCAGGTGATGGCGCTGGGGCTTCTGCGCGGGGTGCAGGACACCCGCGTGCCGATGATCATCGCGGCGCTGAGCTACTGGGTGATCGGCATCCCGGCAAGCTATGCGCTGGCCTTTCCGCTGGGCCTGGGCGGGGTCGGGCTCTGGCTGGGGCTGGTGATCGGGCTGGCCTGTGCCGCGGTGCTGATGATGGCGCGATTCTGGCGGGGTCTGGCGAGAGGCGCGCAGGCGGCGGCGTGACCGGCCGAGGGGCGGGCGCCGTCCCTCTGTGGTGCATCAGGTGGCGCCCCCCTCGGTGATGAGGCGGGGCCCGCCGGCGAAAGACAGCGTGGCCGGTCGCACCGCCTCCCCCCGGCCCGGGGAACAGCGCGCAGCGCCCCCGGGCCAGCGCCCGACCGCCCCATCGGGCGGGCGCTCCTTGGCCGAACCGCGCGGGCTCGCCCGTGGGAGGGGCCTTGCCATAAAGCGCAGACCTACGCCGTCGCAGCGCCCCCCCGCGGTCGGGCGCCGTCCCTCTGTGGTGCATCAGGTGGCGCCCCCCTCGGTGATAAGGCGGGGCCCGCCGGCGAAAGACAGCGTGGCCGGTCGCAGCGCATCCCCCCAGCCCCGGGAGCAGCGCGAAGCGCCCCCGGGCGAGCGCCCGACCGCCCGGACGGGCGGGCGCTGGCCCTCTGTCGTGCATCAGCGCGTGCCCCGACCGAGCGACCCCGCCCTACTCCTCCGCCGCCGCCTCGCCCGCAAGGCGTTCGGCCTTCTTGCGCACCAGCACAGTGCGCAGGTCGTGCATGGCCAGCAGCAGCGTGTCGGTCACCTCGTCAAGCTGCGCCGCGGTGGCGCGGCTCTGGGCCCAGTGGGTCACCAGGTTCAGGTGATCAACCGCGCGGTGGATGTCATCGACATCGCGCCGGGCCAGCACCTCGGCCCGGTCAGCCATCCAGCGGCGGATCAGCGCGGTCTCGTCTGCCGTCAGCTTGCGCTCGCCCTGCGGCTTGATCTCGCCGTTCTTCAGGTTGGCGACGGCGATCTGCTCCATCTCGATCCGCCGCTGACGGTTTTCGGTGTCCACCCGGAACACCGCGGCGCCGTTCTCGCGGATGCGGAAGTAATAGTCCGGCAGATCGCCCGCCATCGCTTCCCCTTACCTGAGCCCCCGGCAGAACGCCTGGATCCGGGTGCAGGCCTCGGTCAGCACCGCGTCCGAGGTAGCGTAGCTGACCCGGAAGTTCGGCGAAAGGCCGAAGGCCGCGCCATGCACCACCGCCACGCCGGTTTCCTCGAGCAGGGCCGAAACGAAGGCCTCGTCATCGACGATCCTCACCCCCCCGGCCGAGGTCTTGCCGATGCAGCCCGCGATGTTGGGATAGACGTAGAAGGCGCCCTCGGGCACCGGGCAGCGGATGCCCTCGGCCTGGTTCAGCATCGCCACCACCAGATCGCGGCGGCGCTGGAAGGCCGCGCGGCTCATGGCGATATAGTCCTGCGGGCCGTTCAGCGCCTCGACCGCCGCCCACTGGCTGACGGTGCAGGGGTTCGAGGTCGACTGGCTCTGGATCTTGCCCATCGCCTTGATCAGCGCCTCGGGCCCGGCGGCATAGCCGATCCGCCAGCCGGTCATCGCATAGGCCTTGGACACGCCGTTGCAGGTCAGCGTGCGGTCGTAAAGACCGGGCTCCACCTCGGCGGGGGTGCAGAATTCGAACCCGTCGAAGGCGAGGTGTTCGTACATGTCGTCCGTCATCACCCAGACATGGGGATGGCGCATCAGCACATCGGTCAGCGCCTTCAGTTCGGCCCGCGCATAGCCCGCGCCGGTCGGGTTCGAGGGCGAGTTGAAGATGAACCACTTGGTCTTCGGCGTGATCGCGGCCTCGAGCTGTTCGGCGGTGATCTTGTAGCCGGTCTGCATCGGGCCTTCGACGACCACGGGCTCGCCCCCGGCCAGCAGCACCATGTCGGGATAGCTGACCCAGTAGGGCGCGGGGATGATGACCTCATCGCCCGGGTTCAGCGTGGCCATCAGCGCGTTGTAAAGCGTCTGCTTGCCGCCCGAGCCCACGGTGATCTGGCTGGGCTTGTAGCTGAGCCCGTTCTCGCGGGCGAACTTGTCGCAGATCGCGCGCTTCAGCTCGATGATGCCGTCGACGGCGGTGTATTTGGTCTTGCCCGCCTGGATCGCCGCGATGGCGGCATCCTTGATGTTCTGCGGCGTGTCGAAGTCCGGCTCGCCCGCGCCCAGCCCGATCACATCGCGCCCGGCGGCCTTCAGTTCCTGCGCCTTCGTCGTCACCGCGATGGTGGGCGAGGGCTTCACGCGGTCGAGCGTCTGCGACAGGAAGGGCATCGGGGCAACTCCGGTTTGAACTTTCCGGGGTCAGGTCTTAGGGTGCCACCCTCAGGCGATCAAGCGATATCGGAAGAAGGAGAGGCAAGATGGCACATCCCCCCGAACCCGGCTGGTACAGCGAGGCGGCGGCGACCTTCGGCGACCGCGCGGCGACGGAGCGGCGGCTGGAAAAGCGCCCGCGCGGCGTGCTGACGGAGGTGCGCCCGTGACCGAGACGCCCGAAGACCGGCTGAAGCGGATGCGGATGCGCGCCTGGCGGCGGGGCACCAAGGAGATGGACCTGATCCTGGGGCCTTATGCCGATGCGCATCTGGCGGGAATGGATGGCGCGGCGCTCGATGCCTTCGAGGCGCTGCTGGCCGAGAACGACCAGGACCTTTATCCCTGGATCACCGGCGCGGCGCCGGTGCCGCCCGGCCATGCCGCGCTGCTGGAGGCGATCGGCCAGTTTGCCCGCAATCGGCTGATTCCGCGCGCCTCGCGCGACATTTAACGAAATGTTGGGCTTTTGCCGCCACTCTGCCGGGCAGACCCGCCCGGTGGAGACCGCGATGAGCATCCATGCCCCCCTGAAGGATGGCCAGCAGACCCTGCTGATGGCCGGCTACCTCGAAAGCCTGGCGCTGGTCGAACGGCTGCACCGGCTCTTGCTGGATGTCATCAAGGACGAATTCGAACGGCTGGGCGTGCTGGAGATCAACGCCGTGCAGGCGCTGTTGCTGTTCAACATCGGCGAGCATGAGGTGACGGCGGGCGAATTGCGCACGCGCGGCTATTACCAGGGCTCGAATGTCAGCTACAACCTGAAGAAGCTGGTGGAACTGGGCTACATGCACCACCAGCGCTCCGAGATCGACCGCCGCAGCGTGCGGGTGCGGCTGACCGAGAAGGGCCGCCGCGTCCGCGCGCTGATCGCGACCCTGTTCCATCGCCACGCCGAAGGGCTGGCCGGCCGCGGGGTTGTCTCGGCTGAGACGCTGGAAGAGATCAACGCCACGTTGAAGCGGATGGAACGCTACTGGGGCGAGCAGATCCGCTACATCTACTGAACCGGGCGCGCAGCCACGACCGCTGCGACGGGCGGCCCCGGGGTCCGGGCCCCGACCGCCGGACACGGGGTGGACAGAGGCGGCGCGGCCCCCGGCCCGTCGCACGGCGCCCCCGGGGCCCGCGCCCGACCACCCGGAGGGCGATGGCCCTCTGTCGGGGAAGACAGGGTGGACGAGCGAACGCCTCTCTGGCCCGGGGGAGCAGCGCCGCAGGCGCCGCCCGGACGGGTGCTCACCTTTTGTCGGGGAAGGCGGGGTGGGCGGGCGACACGCCTCCCCGGCCCGGGGGAACAGCGCCGCAGGCGCCCCCCACGGGCCAGCGCCCGACCGCCCCCGGGGCGGGCGCTCCTTGGCGGAACCGCGCGGGCTCACCCTTGGGAGGGGCCGCACCATCAAGTGCAGACCGTCACCGGTGCAGCGCCCACCCGCGGTCGTGTGC